>CAKSEM010000035.1 GCA_934446485.1 uncultured Eubacteriales bacterium
CCTTATATGATTGCGCACCGGAACAACCCCACGGATTATTGGTATATACCAGTCCTTTATCCAAATCCACGGCGGTTATAATAACCAAGTGACCGGTCTTTTCACTGTCGGATGCGTAACGAGCATATACCGGACCATATCTATCAATCATCTTGGCAAGCTCTTCGAGTGAGGCAATATCGGGTCTTTCCACTTTTCTCAAAATATTATTAGGATTGCCTCCATTATTCCATTTTTCTCCCTTTCTTTTCTTCGCAACATCTATAGCAATTTTCAATGCCTCTTCGGTGCTTCGCCTTGTCCCGGATTTGTAGTCACGAGCCATAAGCTCACATACAGACCAACAGATACCGTATTCACCTTGGCTATACAAAGGCACATCATACGCTACCCGTCTCGACAATTTAAGCCTTGGCATCTGTGTATCGAACACAAAATCTTCTTTATACGAAAATTCGATCGTACTGACAGATCCGTTTTGTGCAAGACCGGTCGCTGCGGCTGCAGTTACAGGATTGTTACTGCAATAAGCATACAGATTGCCTCCTAAAATACTGTTTCCTACAGTGTTAACATCATCCCCGGAACTAATCCAACGTTTAGCTACGGGGTCGTAATATCTTGACCCTGTCACGTAGAATCCCGTCTCGGAGTCATAGATGTACCCACGGTATCTGAGCGGATTTCTTGCACCGATCATGTTCTCGCCGAGCGCCGCGCCAGATCCGTCGGTCATCGAGATGAGCTTGCCCCACGCATCATAACGGTACTTCGCTATCACCTGCCGCGACGAGTCCATGATCCCGATTACGTCGCCCTGCAGGTTCGTGATGTAGTAATACTTTGTAACCTGCGACCCTACCTTATAGGTGAATCCGTACGAGCGTCCCGTGCAGGGTCGGACTTTCGTCCGACCCTGCTTTTTTTCAGTGGGGTTAGGTTGGTGTGCTGCTTGCCTGTGCACTTGATGTTTCTTTAATCAGTGTCGGGTCAATACAACAAGCGAATTCAATTAATGTGCTGCGGAATATGTATTCTCCGTCGTCTGTATGTCTACTTAAATGGCACGAATACCAAGCTGATTTACCGCCCGATGTATCAGGGAAATCGGCATCCTTAACATTTTTGTCGAATGCCAGATTTTCTTCTGATTCGTTGTTGAGATAATTTATATACTCCTCCTCGAATTTATAGAACTTTTCTACATCGAAAGGTCTAATTATCAACCTGTTGACCAGCTCTAAAATTTCCGGATTATCATATATAAACCTGCTCCATCCTCCTTCATCGGGCTCGGCATTAATATCAGATCGGACAGTCAGCGTGAAAAACCCATTCCCGAAATACGAAAGACTGACCCAATACCCGGTGTACTTCTCTATCAAGTCATAATTGATATAATCGGCATCTTCTACCTCAACAGTCTCCGATATCACAAGCGGCGGATTTGAAGAGGATGTAATTCTAACACACTCCACAGTATACTTAAGCCCCAGTTCATTCAACGTAGCCTGTATGAGCGCATCCGCATCGGCATTCTTCATGTCCGGCGTACGGAAGTCGAACAAAGGATTGGATATACATCCGGTAAGTAACAATATCGCAATCGCTGCCGAAAGAAATCTCGTGATTTTTTTCACAATTGTCACCCTCCATTAATGGACAATATTTTCCCGGTATAAAACAGCCTCTCTCCGATATAGAATGATTCGCTATCGATCCAATGCACACTCGAGGCAGTATCGGTTCTGTCAATTAAAATCTCTTTTCTAAGAACAGCGACCCCGATGTTAATATCCTTCTGTAAGTAGTATTCATCACGGTCATTGTACCTTTTTTCAACAACAGTAATACTGCCATCCTGAGAATCATGCATAACTGCTTCGTATTCATAATCATTACCGACGCACATCACGCATACAAAAAATATACATATAAGCACCATGCATAACAGCAACATTAGTACCGAATACACTTTTCGCCATCTGATGAGCAGAGCCAGTGATAAAAATGACAACTGCGCAATTACTCCGACAAAACCGCACCCGAAAATAATGGAAAATATAGTCAATGTAATATATGATACACAGAATATCTTTTCCGGTTTCAGAAAAGCTGAAATTATAATCGGTATGCCAATGATAAACAAAATTACATTACTCAGAATCGTATCGAAAGATACTTTCGGATAATCATATACGCAGTGATAACCGAATCTCGGAGCTGCAAACAGTACTATCGCAAAGCATACCAAAAACACCGAGTGAACAATTGAATAAGCGCCTAATATGGCTTTTAGTTTCTTCATTGCATCATCACCATTGCATCATCACCAAAACCACGCAATTTGTCCGTGCAGATGCCTCTATAATCAACGTCGAGATAAAATATCTTTACCGATATTTCCGCGAACGCGCAAAAAACGCACAGCCTCCGTTACGTAAACAGAGCTGTGCGCCTCTATGACAAACTTTTCAGTCCGCCGTCCGTCCTGTGGGCAGCACTTACGCTTACGCTTCGGGGGTTCGCGGGATCCTATGTCTTCAGTATAGCATATCGTTCTTGTACTGTCAATACTTTACTGTGTTTTTTGTCGATTTGCGTCAATTATTATTAATTATCATACATATAATGCACATTCGGTGGAAATATAGCAGAATCCTCTTATGTGTTGCGGATTTGTCGGGTACTTCCGTGATACACTCAACCTCACAGGCTCCGCCGGTGGTTTCCGAAGCCAATGAAAGGTCCGTGCCGATTGCCGTCAGCACGGACCTTCACATTAATTCTGTCTCTCACAGGACATATTCATATACCGTACTTCGTCCGTATTCTTCCGAGAATCTTTCCGATCGGTTTTGAGAACAGCAGCAAGAATATTACATTTGATACGGCGTACGTTGCCGTAAACGGCAGCGCAGATCCCGCCGCCGCAATGTACCTTGAAAGATTAAACCTGCCGTCCGCCCAAAGAACGGTCCAAATGTCCATGAGAAGAGAAAACAGGATGCCGGAGAAGATACCGTATGCAGCCAGAAACAGTTTGCTCCGTTTAAGACGACTCGAAACGAGCCCCGCAATAAAGCCTATTATACCCCAACTGAACATTTGAAACGGAGTCCACGGTCCCTGACCGAAATAGAAATTTGAGATCAGTGCAGTGAGCGCCCCCGTCAAAAAACCTGCCTCACTTCCGAAATACATAGCGGTTATAACCACCATAGCCGTCACAGGCTTGAATCCCGGAATCGGCGTGAACAGTATTCTTCCGACCACGGAAAGCGCCGTCATCGCCGCAATGATCAGAAGCGTGCCCGTTCCGGATCCTCCCCGCTCAAATCGAAGAAAGAACGGAACACACGAAAAAAGCGCCACGCACAGAGAGATCCATGCATACATCTTGCTTCCGAACAGCATCGCTCCGCCTATCACAATCGCAGGTATCACGAGACATGTGAGCCCGTATGAAACGATCTTCTTCATCGATTGCCTTCCCCCTTGCAGAATCCTACGACCTGCTCGCAGGTAACTGCGTTTCGGCAGATATTACGCGCCATGCGGTTTGCGGCAGTCGTGTAGAAATTGTTTTCAGAGAAAAATCTCGTCGGAACATCGGACGACAGTATCTCACCGTCGAAGAACAAAGCACATCTGTCTGAGCTCTGCGCTGCGAATTCCACATCATGCGTCACAATAACGACCGTCATTCCGCCCAGCGCGAGCTCGCGCAAGATCCCACGAAGTGCCTGCTTTGATGCGGAATCGAGTCCCTTTGTCGGCTCATCCAGCAGCAGTATCTTCGGTTCAAGAAGGAGCATCTTGGCTATAGCGCACTTCTGAACTTCGCCTCCGCTCAGATCGAGCGGGTTCTTGTCCAAAAGATGCGACGTTCCGACCCTTGCCGACACTGCATCTATCCTTTTCTTTCGCTCGTCAGCCGATATTCCCATGTAACCTAATATATCGGAAAGATCGGCTCGCACGGTGTCCTTAATAAACACGCACTGCGGATCCTGCGGGAGCAGAGTAAGGTTATTCCGATACAGCGAATTTCCGCGATAGCTCCCGATCGGCTTGCCGCCGACTGTGACCTTGCCGCGATACGCCTTGTTCAGCCCTGCCGTTACGTTAAGTGTCGTTGTCTTTCCTGTACCGTTTCCGCCCAGAATACAGTATATTTCTCCGCTGTAAACCTTAAACGATGTTCCGCGAAGGATATCGGGAAGGTCTCTCTCATACCTGAACCACACATTTTTAAACTCAAGCGCGACTTCATCCCGATGTGAATACTCATGCTCCGGCATCGCGCCGCCGCGCACAAAACGCTGCTCAAGAAAATCTCTTCCCTCTCTGACGGTGAGCGGACAGTCGCCGTCGGCTCCCAATGCGCCGAATATCCGAACTGCGCTCGGAAGCCCCATTAGCATCGGGTGATCCTCACGAATTTGCCGCAGCCTGTCTCCGACGTTTCTCGGCGAATCGAAAACGGCAAGGTGTCCCATATCCATGACCAGAACATTGTCCGCTATCGGGAACACTTCCTCCAGCCGATGCTCTGCAATTATCACTGTCAGACCGAGTTCACGGTTCAAACGTTTCAGCGTTGCAATAAAATCTGCGGCAGCGATCGGATCGAGCTGACTCGTAGGCTCGTCAAGGATCAAGACCTTCGGCTGCATCACCATAACCGCAGCGAGATTCAGAAGCTGCTTCTGACCGCCGGACAGCTCATCGGTAGAGCGGCGAAACCAGCTCTCAATGCCGAAATAGCTCGCCATCTCACCGACTCTGCGACGGACAGTCTCCGTCGGAAGCCCCAAATTTTCAAGTCCGAACGCAAGCTCATGCCATACCTTGTCCGTTACGATCTGACTGTCGGGGTTCTGCAGTACGAATCCGATCTCTGACGCAGAGGTCATGCCGTCAAGCTCATCCTGCAGGACCCCGCAGTAGAATATGCGTCCGCTCATCTTGCCGTGCGGCGCAAGCTCTCGCTTCAAAAGGCGCAGCAGCGTCGTTTTGCCGCACCCGGACGCTCCGCATACAACTGCGAAATCCCCGGAGTTAAGTGAAAAATTCACACTATCCACGGCCAATCCATCACACTCGGGATAAGCGAAACTCAGATCTTCGATATGTAGTACTTCCATAAGAGCGCTCCCTTCACCTCTATAAAAAACGGCATAAACGAAAGTATTCCGAATCCGACATATACGAGCAGTGCACACGGTGCCGGATTCAGCCCACCAAGCCTCGGATAGTAATAGTAAGTCATTTGCCCCGTTGCAATGCCGACGAGCACGATAATGAGCATGGCAGCTGACACCGTGAGGAGCACACCGTCATCGGCACAAAAGCGGTAAATTGAAAAATTACTTCTTTTCACATATCCGTACCCTCTTGCCTTCATAGAGGCGGACGTGTCCATCGCACTCTCAAGCGACCACGATATCATCGCCGTAAATACGCGCATCGCACTACGTATTCTATCCGTATATCCTCCTGACGAATAAAGCCCCATAGCACGCTGGGCGCGATTTACACGGCGCATCCGACGCTTAAACATAGGCACGAACCTCAGAGCCATCGACAGAACTAGAGACAGCTTCGGGACCGCCTTTCCGAAAAGGTACAAAAACTTGTCGCTCGTCATGATACAGCTGTAGCACTTACACCACATCATAACGCCGATCACCGTTACCGCAATAAATATACCGTATATAAATGCCTCAAGTGTCACGGGATTTCCGTTCATGAAGAACAGCGGTGTCACGCCGTTATGTGAAAACAGAGGATTAGTTAAGGCGATTATAATGAACATCGGAATGTAAAACCCGGCTTCTCCCGGAACCTCACTGTGTTTCTGAATCATAATGAGGAATAATATTCCGCCGAGCAGTGCGATAACCTCAAGTATCGGATTTGCCGCAAACATAGCCACACACAGCACCGATAAAAAATAGAACATCAGCACTGACGGGTGATACCCGCCGAACATCGTCATCGTCATTCCTCCTCTATCCACTCGCATCCGACATCATGTCCGAGGTCGCAGGTATATACCCACTCAATAACATCATCGTCACGAAGCTCATATTTTGAGCATCCGTAATTAGGATACTCTCCGTTAACTCGGTACATCCAGCCCGAAAGCGCACCGCATGAGAATTCATATAAATAATGTATCCCCTGAATGTACACGCTGCCGTAGCTGTTCTGATCAGCGCCCTGGTACTCCATCTGTATCCTGTTATACCGAACCGCGCGGTCAAGAATATCAAAGACCGTGTCCCCGGGGCGAAGAACATACTCGGTCGGAGCGAGGATCACACCGTCCGGCGGCACGAACTCTTCGGAGCGGAGAGCCGGATCCAGATCCCCGTAATTTTCAAGCACCGTATCGCAGCGAATGCTTATCGTCACGGTTTCGGAATCGGGGGTTATGTCGTCGATATGCGTCAGATAGTATTCATCCACAGATTGAATATCCGTCCCGCAGACCAAAACGGCAATAATAAGAATAATCGCGGATATTGCGAGTATATCATGCTTCAAGGCTCTCCCCCCTCGTCGTCACCGATCTATTCCTCGCCCTCAAACATTCGGGCAAGCTCATCCATTTCGCGCTCCCGTCGGTGACGTCTTCTCGATATTCTGCGAACGAGGAGCACCGTCATCACGGTAACAATTACGAACAGAACACATCCGATAATGATACCGCGCAGAATGTTGTCAAGCTTCGTCTTAGTCTTTATCACGTCTTCCCAACGCTCGATCTTCCCTCTGTCATATTCTCCGAGCGCATTATACCTATCGACGATATTGTTGACTGCGGAGCGATCCTTCAGGGTCAGTCTTTCCAACGGGTACAGCTTCTCTTTTATATCCGCATTGATGCTGTCGATCTCCGCCTCGATCTCGGCAATTCTCTCCTTTGCCGAGGTCAGTCTGTCAAGATATTCGGCCTTGCCGTCAAAATCCTCGCACCGGCAGAGCTTATCGAGAAGTGTCGTCACCGTCACATACTGTTCGGTGGTAAGTTCAGTCGGAAGCTCATCCACGGCTCTGCGGTCGGAATCCGAAAAATACAGCAGCGGGGTGTCATCTTCTTCGAGTTTCGTCTCTTCCGCAACCTGCGTCGCTCCGACGGCGTCCGCAATGTCGATGCCGATTTCCGATGCGGCATCGGACAGTATGCGGTAATTTGAAACATATGAACGCTCATCCTCCGGAATCAGGCAATAGTCCGTGATAAGTTCCGATATCCGCTCACGAGACGTATCTGCGGTCACATCCGCGATCCCATTCTCAAGTTTATCTATCCTCTCTTTCAGAGAATCGCTCTGTTCTTCTCTGAAGTCATATAGCGTTCTCATTCCTGCTGCCTGTCTCAGGAGTGCCGCCATAGTATATAATGTTTGCTCTCCTGCCATAGTGTTTGACTTGTCGGGCAGCGAGGTCGGATTGTCGGGGTCATAAGTAAATGAGTGTACAAATCCGCCGTCAGTCATACGGTACTTCAGTATTCCGTCGAGCAGGGTGTTGCCGTTCTTTATAAAGCGTTCGTCGGTCAGAGGATCGATCCCGAGTGAACACAGTGCCACGGTGACCTGATCTGTGCTTTCGACATTTTCCGTACCCCAGCTTGAAAAATCGCCCCCGTCAAGCTGCCGCACCGAAAGGCACGAGATCGCCTCATCGACCGCAACACGGACGGTTTGGGTAGTGTCCTCGCCGCGCGATTTTCTCATGTATGTGTATGTTTTTTCATCGTTGTAATACGGTGCGAGTGCCTGAATAGCCATAGCGGTTATATCGGGGTCCGCCGCAGTCCCGCTGAGCGCAAATCCCCCGTCGGAAAGCTGTCGGCACAGGATCTCGGTGATGATATCATCGCGTGTATAATAAGCACCGTCAGGTATATTATACCGCAGGCTGTCAAGGGTAATGAGTCCCCATATCCATCCGTTGATGCCCTGTCTGCCGAGAGACGTAGTTACTCCCCTGTCGTATGTACCGTCTGCTATCAGATTGATAGACTCGCCGTTTTCATCCGAACCTATGTCGGTCGGATCGCCTCCCATAGCAAGGACTGCAAGAGAGATACGGTGCCACTCGGTAGCCTTTGCCGAGCTGAGCTTGCCGGGCTGCCTGTACCGTTCTTCGATCCTGTCCTTTATAACCGCAAGGTAGGCAGCATATTTGTCGGATATGCCGAGCCTTCCGAGCCCTATGGGATACCAGTCTCCCGGAGTCGTGCCCGCAAGAAGCAAGTATTCGTCATTTATGAGATATCCGTCAGCCGTCGATCCGTTATCGGATTTTTTCCACTCGATAATGCCGTTAGCTATCGTCAAAAACTCATCTGCGTGATCCGATTCGGCATACACCGCAGAATGTGATATGCACGTTACGAGAATTCCCGCACATAAAATAAAACTGCAAATTCGCTTAATCATCCTTATTATTCTCACCCTGTGCAAAGTTATCTGCCGATTCCGTATCCCCGTCACCTGAAGGCTCATCTCCGCTCTCTGTTATACCGCCGTCCCGGGCACACCCGCCATTCAGAAGCTCCTTTGCGCATTCTCCGCTGTGAATATCCCCGTCATCTTCAGCGCCTCCGACAGTCTCAGCCTTAGAAGCCACTGATTTTTTACGCACGCAAAAAATAATCATTACCGCAGCAGCGCCTGCAATGAGCAGTACGCAGACAACAATCGAAATAACCGCGGTCGCAGACGATGACTCGCCGTCCGAATGTATTTCGTCGTTTACCTCCGGTTTGCCGCCGTCACTCTCCGGCGTGTCCGATTCAAATTCGGACACTTCCGCTGCAGTCGATCCGTCTTCATCATCCGTTTCCGTATCTGTCACCTTTTCTGTATCGGTTATATCCGCACTTTCAGGTACCTTTGATACGTCGTCAGATGATCTGTTCTCACCGATCGGTGCCTGCGCACCCGGAACATATGCGTCGGAATCACCGACGACATATGACCCGTCATCAGTCCATCCGCCCCAAACTCCTTCCTGCGCCGGATATCCGACATACGGAGTGTCTCCGTGCTGTCGCTCGGTATTATAGTTCGGAGTATTATTGTCCTTCGGCTTATCCGTCGGCGTATTTTTGTCGATTGACGGTGCAGTTGTGTCGGCGGACGGAGAGCGCACAGCGCTGTCAAGTGCTGCGGAGGCGAAATCCACCGCACTCTGAGCAGAATTCAATGTCATAACAACTCCGAGTGCCGTGCGGTATGCAGCTGCAACATTTGATCTTGAAATATATCCCGATTTGCGTGCCATGCAGATAGACTCGGTCAAGCGATCCATATTCGCTACTGAATAATATCCGCTGCTCGGCTGATTGTCCACGCCGGGTATCTCACTTCCGACGGCTCCGAATCCGCCGATATCTGCGCCGTATCCGAGCGTATACTGTACCCTCACAACGTCACCGTCCGAAAGGTAGCTGTCGGCAAATCCAACGTTCGGAAATATATTGTTGACCGAATACATCCATCCCGAACCGTTTGTGAATACAAATTCTCCGAGATATCCGCTCCAGTTCTTCGCATAATCGTTAGGATCATAAAATGTCATCGTATCCTTGAGGTACGGCACGAGAAGAGACGGAATGGACGGAGATATATCGAGCCTGCGCGGGTTCGACGGAGTGCCGCTCTTTTGATAGTTATTATATTTAGCGCCGGACGCAGTCCCGTCTGCTATATATGCGAGATAGAATGACGACTTGACTGTACCTCCGTAATAGGCGGTAAATCCGGCTGAATGGATCAGTCTTATGAGCTGCTCCGCCGCCGTTTCCCCCTCGAAAATCGGCACCGATACCGGATATATCAGATATCCGATTCCCACGGTAAACCCTTCAACGCTCCATGTTGCCGTACCGATCTTCTCACCGGGCGCGGCTTTATTATACGTGATGTGGTATGTCAGCTCTTTCTTCCGTCCCCCGTCGGAGGCGGCGGATACCGTCACGGTATTCTTACCCTCTACGGTGAATATCAATGTGTAGCTCGTCTTTTCGCTGTCATCCCACGTCGGCTCAACTTTTTCTCCGTTGAGTTTTACTGTAGACTTTATTTTGTCACCGGCAGCATTCCGCGCCCAGACGTCGAAGGTTTTTTTGCTCCCGCGCTGCACTGCGTTGTCGGTAAGTGTCGTTGTAACGGTCGGACCTGCCGCCGATACCGTTCCCGCCCCCGAAATGAGCAGGATCAATGCCATAACGACGCAGAGTACACGCATCATGTTACCCTTTATACTCATTCCGGAATCCTCCATTTAAACGTTCGCGGGGGATGCGGCAGATGCCGCACCCCCTCCTGTATTCACCGATCATCATACTCTTTTTCTTGCCCTCTCAGCAACAAAAAACGCACAAAGACTTATTACCGCAATAACGGAACAGAAAAGAATATTCGAAGTGTCTCCGGTCTCGGGGGTTCCCCGACCCGTTACGATCCCGGAAACAACCGATCCATCGCCGACATTTGAATCCTCAGTATTCGAGCGGCTTTCGCTGTCTGTATCCG
>CAKSEM010000036.1 GCA_934446485.1 uncultured Eubacteriales bacterium
AACAAAAGATACAGGTGAAGAGAAGTAAGCGGTAAAAACGAGTAAAGCGAAGACATGAAGGAAAGAGAAGAATAACCGCAATTCAAAAAGCTGTCGCAGACAAACCGCCGCCCGTGTGAAAAAACAAAAAACAGCAAAAAACGCGACCCGTGTTCATGCGGGTCGCGTTTTATTCAGTTTTGCATGCCGATCGTCACATTCGGCTGCGCTTCAGTATCACAAAGATGACAAATACGGATATCAGTATAAGAGCAACGAAAATCGCCGCGTCAATATCTCCCGTGTCCGGAGATATGCTTCGCGTATCGAGATGCGGAATAGATGCGACACGTACGAAAAAAGACGTATACATGGCAACCGAACCTCCTAATATAGCTTCAGCTACCTTATTATACCACGCAGTTCACACAATGTCAACACCGATTAAACAAAAATTTTTATATTATGTTACATTATTTTAATTGCAGAATTCCCAGCCGTCCCTTGCGGTTCTATTTGTGATTTACCGTGCGATTTTCGCGATCTCTCCTGCGCAAGCCGCTCACCAATTTTAGTGACATAAATCCGATAAACACCACCGCGCACACCGCAACCGCAATCCGCATCACGCGGCTGCGCTCTTCCGGTGCCGTCTTGCTTTGCGTCCCGATATTGTACAGTTCTTCATCGGACATCGTAGAGCTCAGCGCCGAAATCTCGGACAACTCCAGCACCACAGGCGTATCGGAGTACAGTATGATTCCGAAATATTCCACCGAATACAGCTTGGTAAACTCCGATATATCGCATACGGCACTGTATGTACCGTCACTGTTGTATGTAACGCCGCGCAGAGTGTACTCGGCGCGGTTATTCCCGTTCCCGAATATGAATACGGCATACGGAAGCTCATTTTGCTTGCAACTGAAGGTAAACCGTATGTACGGGGACGCCGAAAGTGACAGCGGCTGATCAGGTGTGCAAAGAACTATTCCGGCAGGCGCGCCGTCCGCCGAAGACGTTCGGCAACGCAGCACACGCCGCTCGCTCTCTGCCTGAAGATCCATCGGAGCCGTGCGGAGTTCATCTATACCGTACCCCGCACTCCATCCGAGAGTGCTGTACGCACTTCTAAAGTCCCACAGCATCCGCGCCCCGGTAGTGCTGACATCTGTTGGTGATACGGTAACGGCATCAAGCATGAAGGTCGCGCCGTCAGTCATCGTCTGCCTGAGCAAACGGTACTCCTCGTGCCCCACCTCGTCGTCTATGTCCCCGACCGATAGGAATATAACCTTCGTCTGTGCCGTATCACACGCACGGCACAGATCACGGTAGCTGTTTGCAACCCCCGTCGGTGCCGCCGGAGACCATATGAACACAGAGTATGACGGAGCAGCCGTTCCGTTTGCCTTTGCAGCAGCTATAGTGCTGCTGCTCTCCGGTGTCGGAGTCGGCGACTCAAGCGTATACATGGTTCCCCACGTGATCTGACCTATGACCGAAAGGCGCTCCGCGAGCAGTGCCGTAAACACGGACGGAGATATATCTGCACCGTCTGAGCAGTCGTACGGCACAGTCACAAGCACTCCTGACGATTTTTCATTAGCCGCACTGTAGGTCATCCGCAAAAGCATTGCCGCACGGCGCACATACGAATAGGCATCCGTACGATCTATCCCCGTAAGATTGCGGGAATTCAGCCCGGACGAGACTATGACCGAAGCAATGTTCGGATACCTCTCGCACAGGAACGAGACGACCGACATGTACGTTGCAACCGCCTCGGCGGAATCAGTTCGGAAAACAACCTCACGGGCACCGTCGGTATCGTACGTAAGCAATTCTCCCGTCGAGCGTGAGTAAACGGGTGATGTGTTCACGAGACGGGCATACACCGAAATTCCCGCAGCACGGTAAAAATTTATATTTGCATCGAGCTGCGAAAGGTACTCTGAATTTATCCCGATCACATAGTCGCCCCGCGACAAATTCGTATCGGAGGTCGCTGATGCGGAGCAGAGACGGCTTATGTCGATGTCGGCAATTATGTACGACGCGCGTGATTCATAGACTGCAACGGGATCGGCACCGTACAGACCGAAGCATGATCCGTCCGCAACCTTACCGGCGGGGGATGAAGCAAACCGCGGCTCACTGAGGCGCACGAGGTTCCCGTCGCGGTCACGCAGCGCTATAAAGAACTGATTCTCGGCTTCCGCGCGCGGATAATCGGCAAGAGAAACATCGATCGAGAATCGCGAAGAAACGCTTGCCTCCGCAATCAGCACAGACTCCCCGTCCCAACACGGTGTGAGCATATACAGTCCGAGCCGCGATCCCATATTGTCCTTTATCGCGCTGTCGCTGAGGCGGCCCTCCACGTGCAGCCGACCGTCGGAGACGGACATGGTCGAGATCGTATTTTTGAGCTCCGTTACCTGTTCGTCGGTCGTGACATACCCGATTGAATCTATTATAAGATCGTCGTCTCCGACCGAACGGAACGTAAGCGTCGCACTCCGCACGCCCTCCGTCTCGACGATCCGAAACAGACAACTCCCGCTCTCCCCCGATATACCGACGGGAGATACGGTCGATGCGTTGCCGCCTGTGTCTCCGGCAATGACCGTTCCGCTGCCCGACGACGCACTGACCGAGCAGTACGCAATTCTTCCCGACGAAGCATTTCCTGACGTATTGCCAGCCATGGAGCCTATCGAAATTACCGTATCGTCGGTGTCAAAGCCTGCAGAATAGGAGCTGCTCTCAGGCGGCGGAAGCACGGCAAAGCCGTCATCCTTCTGCTCTATCGAGCCGGCAAGAACCGAAAACCATCTGAGCCCGGCAAGACGCTGCGACGCAAAGCTGTAGCTGCTGCCGGTGTACGGCGTAGACAACGAAACACAGTCGACCGACATTACCGTTTCATCATACGAAAAGCTGACTGTGCTCCGCGACGGCGAAGCGCCCGTCGGCATCGATGATGTATCTGCCACATACCTGACCGGCGCGTTTACCGTAACGGGGGCGGACGACCTGTACGTCGTGCCGCCGCACTCGAATGAGAAGCTGACCGTCGCCTGGCGCTTGGTCTGCCCCTCCTTCATCTCCGCCGATATGTAAAGTGATACGCCTACAGATCCGCGCGACATATCCGTGTCATCCGGCAAATCTATCGCAGCGTAGCAGCCGCTCTCACCGGGATTCTCGATCTTTGCGAAAACATCGGCCCCGCTCGAGTCACTCACAAGCCGCACATCGTCTCCGGAGGTGACGGACAGCGTGTCTCCGTCGCCGAGAAGATATGATTCGCCGTCCGACAGCTTGAAGCTTTCAAGTCCGTCGCCCGTTATCTCGCTCATCGAATAGAGCATCACCTCGCTCTCGGCGCTGTGTGCACACACCGACAGCAAAGCACACAGCACCAGAGCGGCAAACACCGCCATGATACGGAAATCGATCTTTCTCACAACAATGCGAATCCTTTCACAAAATTATCGTCTTCAATCGGGCAGCACCTCGCACGGCAGATACGTCAGCATATGGGATCCGCAGATCAAAGCACGCCCATTCCGTCGAATATCGGCACACAATGCAGAGGGCTCAGACCGATACGTGCAGCGTCTCGCCGGGCACGGTGGTGAATGTCGCTTCTATGCCGTTATATCTCACCACGGCATCTCCGCCGCGCGGGTTTTCAAGCGTAAACGATGTAACGCGGTGATCCTCCCACGTAACGGATACCGTAAAGCCGCCGCGTGCGCGAAGCCCCGTAACGCGCCCCGACGCAAAGTCCGGATCCTCCTCTGGAAGCGCGGGCAAGAGCACAATGCGCCCGGTGTGGCTCGCAATGAGCATCTCGGCAATGCCCGAAACACCTCCGAAGTTCCCGTCGATCTGGAACGGCGGGTGGTTGTCAAACATATTCGGCAGAGTGCACCTGCCGGCAAGATCGTACAGGTGTCTGAGGCACTCATCACCCTCTCCGAGGCGCGCATAGAAGTTTATGATCCACGCGCGGCTCCAGCCGGTGTGACCGCCGCCGGATTCAAGTCTGCGGCGCAGAACGACACGCGCCCCTTCAAGAAGCTCCGGCGTATCCTCGGATATTTGCTCTGCCGGGAAGAGTGCAAACAGGTGTGATATGTGTCGGTGGTTCGGCTCGACCTCTTCGTAATCTTCGTTCCACTCCATGATCTGCCCGAATCTTCCGAGCGAGAGCGGCTTCAGACGCGCAGCGGCAGCACGCACAGCCTCACCGAGTTCGGGCTTCATGCCGGTAAGACGGCACGCCTCGGAAACGATATGGAACGTCTCGCGAACGATCTCACCGTCCATCGTAGGACCCGCGCAAATTGAAGCGGGGCGGTGAGTCTTCGGGTCGTAGAACCAGTTTTCGGGTGAGTTTGACGGGCACGTAACGAGGTATCCGTTGTTCGGATCCTCCACAAGGAAGTCAAGGAAGAAGCGTGCCGCGCCCTCAAGCACATCGAAATATTCACTCAGCACTCCGACATCTCCCGAGAAGCGGTACCGCTCCCATATGTGCAGGCAGCACCATGCTCCGGCACACATGAACGAACCCCAGTCCACGCCCTCTCCGGGAGAGGTAAAGCCCCACGGATTCGTCGATGTATGTGCGCACCAACCGCCGCATCCGTATTGGATACGGGCAGTGCGCGAACCGTGACGGGAGAGGAAGCGTATGTATCTGAGAAAAGGTTCGGTCAGCTCGGACAGACCGCAGACCTCCGCAGGCCAATAGTTCATCTGAGTGTTTATGTTAATGTGATAGTCGGCATTCCAAGGGGAGATATAGTCCTCGGACCAGACGCCCTGCAAATTAGCAGGCAGGCGGCAGTTGTAGGACGAGGAAACGAGCAGATATCTGCCGAAGGCAAAGTACAGCACGAGAAGTCCCGCATCGCGCTCTCCCGCGCGCACGCGTTCGATCCTCTCATCCGTCGGAAGCGACTCAAGTGAGTCGTCGCAGGCAAGATCGAGCGTTACACGGTTCATGAATGACGCAAGAATCGACGCGCTCTCTTCGATGATCTCGAGAAAGGTGTGCGTCAGTGCAGAGTCAATGTTCCGACGGCACTCCTCGACGAGCGGCTCGGTATCGCGGGACGGACTCCCCGTCTCGTCGGGCTCCGGCGGAAAGTACGACGTGTGCGTGTCGAGCGTGATGCGCAGCGCGGTCGTACCGCGAACTAAAAGGCAGTTTTCCTCTGCCAATACTTCTCCGCCGCCCTCGCAAGTGACTCGCACGACGGTAGCGTATGCAAGCCCCTTTCTGAACGAGCCGCGGACGGTGATCTCATCATCAGCATATTCAACCGTCACGTCGCGGCGCTCAAAGCGCAGCTTTGCATCGAACGGAGCATCCGCCTCGATCAGCTCCGATGTGACGGCGCGTCTGAGGCTTGATACCGCGCGGCGGCGGTAGCTGACACCGCCCGACGTGTATACCGTCTCGGCAACGCCGGTAGTGAGCGAGAGAGTGCGCAGATACCCCGCGATCTCCTCACCGTGTGACAGACGGCAGTACAGCTCTCCCGCAGTCTCAAATGAGCCGTATCGGTGCTCGTCGGTATCACCGAAGTGGCTGCCTGGGCCGCGGCAGATGAGATATTTTGCTGCCATCTCCTCGCCCTCTGCCATGTTTCCCGAAAAGAACAGCCGTCGCATTTCGGGCAAGCGCGGCGCGCACTCCGGATTGTCTGCGTCGGGATTGTATCTGCCGCTCCATACGGATTCCTCATTTATCTGCAGGCGCATCTCGGGCGCCGTCCCGTAAATCATTGCTCCGAGTCTGCCGCATCCGATCGGCAGCGCCTCGTTCCACGAGGATGCCGGCTTTGAGTATCTAAGCTTCATTTTGTCTCTATCCGATCCTTGATCATTTTACTTGGGATTGCAGAGATCTCTGCTCATCCCGTCTACATTATACATTATCGCGGCGCTGTAGTCAACCTGAAGCACCTCAAAATGGTGTCGGCTTCCTTTTCAAGTTGACAACTCTCACAGTATTTGATATAATGTGAGATACGGATAGCTGTGTCCATACGGCACCGCTTAATATGAAGAAATCGGAGCCTTATATTGAACAGTACAGAAACATCACAGGAGGCGTGCGAGCTAAGTAAAGCACACTCGCCCGGCAAGGCTGCACTCATCGTGATCTGCTTCCTTGCGGCGGCGTTCCTTGCCGCAGCGGTAATGTCATGCTCCCGCCATGTGTACATCATATGCGCACCCGTATTCGCACTGGCAGCCGCATTTTACGGAATCGCTCTATACTACCTCAGGCATCCTGCAATAATCATCCTTCCTCTCACAGTGTCGGCAATATGCCTCGTGGGAGGAGCATCAGTCATAACGACGGCGGTCATCGTCTCCTCCACGGTCGTGCTCAGCGCACATATCGCTCTGTGCACCATGCAGAAGACTCACCTTGCAGCGTTCTTTACCGGCTGCGCCCTCATAGCGTCAGTGCTCGTCTGTGCGCTCATGTATATTGAGCTCACATCGGGTTACGGCTCGGTGCACGAGGGGCTCTCCGCCATAACCGAAAGCGTTCGCGATGCCATACCCCAGGGCATTTCGGCGGCAGAGCTTGAACCGTACGCCGAAGAGGCTGCGGCTACCGCCGCAGGTGTATTTCTCTCGCGCGCATCGCTCTTCATACCGGCAGCGGTATCGGCGATCGCGATCATTACGGCGTACCTCACTTTCGGTGCACTGGCACTCATCTCACTCGTACTCGAAATATTCCCGACATTCTTCGGACGCCCCTTCAGAACACCGGGCACGCTCGGATTTTTCTACCTCATTCTGGCTCTGGCCGGGCTGTTCATGAAAGACTCGTCGGGTCTTATCTACTACCTGACGCTCAACCTGAAATTCTCGCTCATGCTGCTCTTCGCGGGGGACGGCGTCAGACGGTTCATTGCTCTCTTCAGAATTTCGCATAATCAAGTTCGCGCGATCGAGATCGCAACGGTCACGATAACCGCAATCTTCGCGCCGGGAATCCTGCTGTCGTTTGCGGCGCTGGTCGGCGCAAATGTGGCGATCATCGACGCTGAATACTGAGATGCCCGCGAAACCGTCAAAACAAAGGAAGGTGACACAGAAATGAAAAAGCCGGCTGCGGCTGTAAAAAAGAATCGGCAGCTCATTTTAACACTCATATATTCGATCCTTCTCTTCTCCGCATATATATTCGCCGCAGTGCGCGGTGCGCGCCACCTTTTGCCCTTAGGCGGCGTATTTATCATCGTCTACTGTGCCGGGATGATCCTGATAGAGGTGCTATGTCGCCGCACATCTGCGCGGGACGACTCGCCCGACCGTCTGGTTCTCAGCCGCACTCTGTTCGACGCCGTAGACCGTATGGATTCACCCGCCGTCATGTGCCGTGCCGACGGCCGCGTTTTCTGGTGCAACGGAGCAACTCGCAATGCTATGACCGACGGGCGGCGTCCCTACGGCAAAACGCTCGGTGAGCTCTTCGGCGCCTCTCTCGACGATATCCGCAACGCTCCGCCCGAGGACGGTCTCGGAGTCACATTTTATGACGGGTACTACATCGCAAAGCAGTCTGCCATCAAGTTTGAGCGCGGCGGCGCCCTCGTCATTCTCACAGAGTCATCCGAGCTCAAAACGATGGGGGACGAGCTCGACCTCATACATGAACGGCTCGACGAGTGCGACCCCGTCGTGGCTTATGTATACATCGACAACCTGACCGAGATGATAAAGTATGACAACGAGTCGTACCGCCCCGCAACGGCAAAGATAGATGAGATCATGTGCGAATGGGCATCCGATGCATCTGGTATTATCAAGGAATACGAGCGCGACAGATATATGCTCATATTTGAAAAGAAGCACCTGGAGCGCTATATAGAGCGTCGGTTCGATATTCTCGACCGCATACGCGATATCCGTGTCGGGGCCGAACAGCTCTCCGTCACCGTGTCGGTCGGGATCGCGTCGGTTTACGGCTCGTTCGCCGACAAGGATCGTGCAGCCCGCGCCGCTCTCGAGATGGCACTGGGACGCGGCGGAGATCAGGTTGCAGTTAAGGGAGACGAAACTACCGAATTTTACGGTGGCCGCACACGCGCGGCGCGAAAGCGCAGCAGTGTCCGCTCGCGCGTTGTATCTAACGAATTGCTGATGCACATCTCGCGTTCGTCAAACGTGCTCATTATGGGACACCGATTCCCCGATTATGACTCGATCGGTGCCTGCGTCGGTCTGGCACGGCTTGCGATGTTCTGCGGGGTGGACGTAAATATCGTCGCGGACAAAACCGATTCAAATGTCGCCCTGTGCCTGCCGTTCGTCAGCGATACCGAGGACTTCAGGCACGTGTTCGTCTCATCGGATGAGGGACTTGACCTCATGCAGACAGGCACATTCGTTATAGTTGCGGATGTCAACAATATGTCGATCGTGGAGGATCCCGAGATCATCTCCGCGGCGAAGCACTTCGCCGTGATCGATCACCACAGAAAGGCTGCCGACTACTCACTCGAGCCGGAGCTCGAATATATCGATCCCAAGGCATCGAGCGCCTGCGAGCTCGTATCGGAGATGCTCGAGCAGGTTCTGCCTCAGGATATACTGAAGTCCGGAGAGGCAAGTCTCATACTTGCCGGTATCATGCTCGACACGAAGCAGTTCACACGCATGACGGGAACAAGGACCTACGGTGCCGCGCTCTACCTGCACGATTCCGGTGCGGAAGCGCAGGCGGTTCAGGAGCTGTTCAAAACGGAGCTTGATGACTATATTCTTGAAGCGCGCTTCCGTTCAAACGTTGAGATATACCGCGGCTCTATGGCGATCACGGTGTGCCGAAGCTCTGATGAGGGGGATGAAGGCGAAGCTGCGGACAAAATCACAGCTGCCAAGGCGGCAGAGGGGCTCGTCGGAGTCAGAGGGATCACGGCAGCATTCGCGCTCGTATCTCTCGGTGATGTGCTGCACATTTCCGCACGCTCCACCGGCGACATTAACGTGCAGCTCATACTTGAGCGTCTCCGCGGCGGCGGCCATTTTGACACTGCCGGTGCACAGCTCACAGGTGTCAGCGTAGATGAAGCGCTCACAATGCTGCGTGCGTCGATAGATGAATATCTCGACGACGGTGCAGCAAAGGCGTGAGCGGCAGCTGTCTGGCAGTATTCGCACAGAGCGGCACTCAGAACAGTTAATTTTAGGATAAAATTTGAACCACGAAAGGTCAGGTATATTTGATATGAAGGTTGTACTTTTGAAGGATGTTAAGGGACAGGGAAAGCGCGATCAGATAATAGACGTGTCGGACGGCTACGCACGCAACTTCCTTCTGCCGCGCGGCTTCGCCGCAGAGGCGACGGGTGCCGTGCTCAACGATATAAAGAACAAAGAGGCATCCCGTGCGCACAAGATTGAGCTTGAGCGTGCAGCGGCGCGCGAGATCGCGAGCCGCCTTGAAACGGTCAGCGTTGCGATTCGAGTAAAATCCGGAGGCGCCTCTGGCGGCGGCAGAATGTACGGATCGGTAACGACCAAGGAGATTGCCGAACAGCTCGCCGCACAGCACGGAATAGATGTGGATCGCCGCCGGATCGAGCTTGACGAGCCTATCCGTCAGTACGGCACGTACCGCATCAAGGTAAAGCTCTACACGGACGTCACGGGACAGATCACCGTAACCGTAACGGAAGCATAACACCATGGCAGATACCGCTATCAACACAGACTCGTTCGGCAGACGGATGCCGTTCTCGCTCGAGGCGGAGCAGTCACTGCTCGCCTCGATCATGATTGATCCGTCCTGCATGGACTCCGTCGCCTCGCTCGTCAGCGCAGACGATTTCTATCTGTCCGAGCACACCGAGATATTCAGCGTAATGCAGAAGATGTACCTGCGCAGCAAGAATATCGATGTCGTGACGCTCATCAATGAGCTGACCGTCAACGGAGTGTACGATGAGGCAGGCGGCAGGGACTACCTGAAGCTCATCGCCGAAGCGGTCCCCACCGCCGCAAACGCACGCGACTACGCAAAGATCGTGCGCGACAAGGCGATCCTTCGCCAACTCATCGAAGCGGGAGAAGCGATCACCGAAGCCGCTTACACGGGTGACGACGAAGCAGAGGTGCTCGTCGAATTCGCCGAGTCAAAGGTGTTTTCCATCGCGGAAGGGCGCGAGAACAAGAACTTCGTACATATCCGTGATGCGCTTGTAATGGTTTATGACCGCCTGCGTAATCTTGCACAGGATCCGGATTCCGTCAAGGGGACGCCCACAGGCTTTGACGACCTCGACCGAGTGATCGTCGGGCTCGGAAATTCCGACCTCGTGCTCATCGGCGCACGCCCCGGTATGGGTAAGACGAGCTTCGCCATGAATATCGCAACTGCCGCAGCCGCAAGGCTCAAAAAGACGGTGTGCGTA
>CAKSEM010000037.1 GCA_934446485.1 uncultured Eubacteriales bacterium
GCTTCATACAGAGAAATTCCGAACCCTTCGGACTGTCGGGACTTGAATTCGAGGGCTGCGCGTATATGACGTTCAAGCTCGAACGCGGCAGCGGAGACGAGCTGCTGCGCCATCTTGCCGCAGCAGCAAGCGAAGGGATCAACCCCGCCACACTCGTCGGAGAGAGCGAAGCACCGGCCTTCGGCAAGTACGACGCGTGTCTTCCGCCCGAGCTCCTCCGACGCGCATATATTGCCGACCACCTTTCGTGCGATGAGGTCGCCGTTCGTCTCAAATCTGCTGCTCAGACACAAAACCCGACATAAACCGACGCTATTCCGAAAGAGAGGTTGCAGCACCGTATGTCACGTCTCCGTCCACGGTGTTCTGCGGATACAGGCTTTCCCGGCTTCCGCGTCCCGTCGGACGCTGAAGCTGGTATGCTGCGTCCGGCTGCACCAATATATCAGAACACGGCACATGGGTCTTGCATCCGAAAAGTCAGGCGTTACTCTGACAAAACGGGCCGTTCACATTCCCATGTGCCGTGTTTTTTACAATTTTCTTCGACCGCCGTCACTACACAAAAAGAAAGAGTCGCCGTACGGCGACTCTTTTTCGCGCCTTGGGGGATTTGAACCCACGACCTACCGGTTCGTAGCCGGGCACTCTATCCACTGAGCTAAAGGCGCATAGTATTCTCAGAGGATGCAAAGACACACCCTCGGAATACTTATTTATAATATCACAAAGCGCGGGGTTTGTCAATACCAAAATTAAAATTAAGCCAAAATGTTCTTCTGTCCGCCGATCATTCGATAAAATTTTAAACGAAACTCCGCTCCGGCAGCCGCAGATATCCAAAAATCATGTAAAAATTCCCGATACGGCATTTATCAGAACACAGAGCACATATCCGATCACCGTCGGTATGAGCGCCGTCGCCGCCGTCCACTTAACACTTCCCGTTTCACGGTAAGCCGTTATGATCGTCGTTGAGCATGGCCAGTGGATGAGCGTGAACACGACGGCACAGACAGCAGTCGTGCGACTCCAACCGTGAGATGCAAAGAATCCCGGAAGCTCTCCGAGCCCCGTCAGCGGCGCGATGACCCCTCCGCTGCAGTACCCCATTATCATGAGCGGCAATATTATCTCCGACGCAGGTATCGCAAGGACAAACGCGCACATCATCACTCCGTCCATCCCCGCGGCACGGCCGATCGGATCGAGAGCTGCGGTTATATGCGAAAAGAGAGTTGCACCGCCGATCGTAACATTACCGAGAAGCCATATCACAAGCCCCGCAGGCGCCGCAACCGCTGCCGCACGTCCGAGAACGAACACTGTGCGATCGAGCACCGAGCGCACGATCACCTCGCCTATCCTCGGCCGTCTGTAAGGCGGCAGCTCCAAGGTGAACGACGACGGCACGCCGCGCAGTACGGTTCGGGAGAGAACGAACGACACGGCAAGCGTCAGAACGAGTCCGAACACGATCACGGCACACATGAGTACGCACCGCAGCGTACCTCCGGCGGCAAATCCTGCAGTCAGTATCGCGAGGAGCGCTGAGATAACGGGAAATCTTCCGTTGCACGGAACGAAGCTGTTCGTTATGATCGCAATGATCCGCTCGCGCGGCGAATCGATTATCCGACATCCGGTAACGCCTGCGGCGTTGCAGCCGAAGCCCATCATCGTAGTCAGCGCCTGTTTGCCGCACGCACCGCAGCTGTGGAAGCACCGATCGAAATTGTATGCAACGCGCGGCAGATATCCCGAGTCCTCAAGGATCGTAAAGAGCGGAAAGAATATCGCCATCGGCGGAAGCATGACCGCAACGACCCAGCACAGCACCCGCAGTACACCGTCGCACAGTGCGGAGGTGACGGCTTGCGGCAGATGCATTGAGGTAAAAAGCTGCCTTGCGCCGAGCTCAACGTATCCGAGCAACCACGTCAGAAAGTCCGAGAGCGGCGTCGCACCGCGCAGCGTTATAAAGAATACAAGTGCCAGTAAGAGCGCCGTGACAGGCATCGCCGTGACGCGCCCCGTAAATATACGGTCGAGCCTGCGGTCACGACGTCGCGGATCGCCGCATTCCGTGACACATTCGGAAGCGATATCCGATGCTGCGGAGGATATGTCCGAAAATTTCGGAGATGTACAGCAGGTACGACAAGCCGCACCTTCGCCGTCACATTCGCAGCAATGTCCGCTGCCCGTGCAGCTATCGCCGCAGAGCCTCTCCGCATCGCAACCCTCACAGTGACAGCCTTCTCCAATACGGTCTTCATGACAGCCGCTGTGCTTCACCTCCTCAAGAAGATCGGCAACGGTAAGACGCAATTCATCGAGTCCCGTACCGAGAGGTGCGGCACACGCTACCACGGGCACTCCGAGCCGCTCGGAAAGACGCTCGAAATCCACATTGATCCCTCGCGCCTCCGCTTCGTCACACAGGTTTACGCAGAGCAAAACGGGCAGCCCGCGCTCCATGATCTGCATGGCAAGTATCAGGTTTCTCTCAAGGCAGCAAGCATCACAAACGCAGATGACCGCATCCGGCGCACGCCGCCCCCCCATATCATCCGGACCGACACCTTGCGTGCCGCATATATAGTCTCTCGCGACCTCCTCCTCGGGCGAGTGCGCCTCAAGGGAGTATGTTCCCGGCACATCGACGAGAAGCACATCGCCGATGCGCGTGGCGACCGTGCCGACCGCACCGGCAACGGTCTTGCCGGGCCAGTTCCCCGTGTGCTGACGCAGCCCGGTAAGTGCGTTGAATACCGTACTCTTGCCGACGTTCGGGTTTCCGGCAAGGGCAACGGTGTACTTTTCTGTATTATCCATATCTATCTTAATGTACGCCTCCGCGCGGAGCTTCCGCGGGAGGCAGGCATCGGGGGTTCAGACTTGCGGCGCACGCCGCACCCCGATCCTTCTCAGCTTATGTCTCATCGGAAGCGTTGCACATCACGACCGCCGCATCCTCTCGCCGCAGTGCTATAACTGCGCCGCGCACACAGTACGCCGCCATCCCGCCGAGTGGGCTTTCGCCGACACATTCGACGAGGCTTCCCTCGGAAAAGCCGATGTCGCGCAGCCGCTTCTCAATATTTCTACCTCCGTCGGAGAATCCACAGACGAATACGGCGTCGCCGACCTCTATGTCCCCGAGCACCGGAGCCTCACCAGTCATAAATCCAACTCCCGTCGAATAAAATATCGCGAACGAAACATTGTTCCGTCAATAAAATTATATGCCGCAGAGCGCTGTGTGACACCACGGCGGCATACGGAGGTATTCGCTGTGAACGACGATAACAAAGGCGGTTTCTACACTCAGGCAGGATATGAGAGGAAGAGTGACCATATCCTGACACCGGCAGCGGAGGACTACCTTGAGATGATATATCGGTTGTCCGAGGACGGGCGCAGACCCGTTCGTGTCAAGGACCTCGCAGGCACGCTCCACGTCTCGCCGTCATCAGCCTCCCGCATGGCAGGTCTGATGAGCGCGCACGGATACGTGAACTTTAAACGGTACGGGTACATAACTCTGACCGACGGCGGACTCGGACTGGGGCAGTATCTGATCCACCGCCACAATACCGTTGTGAAATTCCTGTCGCTGCTGCGCGGAGAGGAGTGCGATATTGAAGAGGCTGAGCGGATTGAGCATTATATCTCACCGTCAACCACGGCTGCGATGGAACGCCACATCGGGGAAGTCGAGCAGAGCGGGCAATACACCTCACCGTCAAACACAGAGGAATACCTCATTGCGGATGAACAGCGCCCGCTGACGGATGAATAACGAACGCAAAAAGAGCGAAGAGGGGGTCCCTCTTCGCTCTTTTCAAACAGAAATATCAATTATTCGCTCGGCAGCTTCACTGAAAAGTAGTAGTAAACGCCGTCCTCCGCAAAGCAGAACGGAACGACCCCGTCGCGGGAGCTGCGATTTCGCCCCGATCCGATTATCATCATACGGTTCGGCGCCACGGCGCCGCCTGTATATCGGTTTCCGACATTCTCAAAGGTCGTCCGATGCGTAAAGCTTATCCCATCATCGCTCTCCCACACCTCAAGTGACATCGCGCTCCCCTTAATCGGTGAAACGAAAGCATAAAACTTACCCGACGCGTCCTGCGTCATGTTGACGCTGTACCTCGTCCGGTCTCCCGGTGTCGGAGCGAACTCAGACGTGCGGTAAACCTCGCGCAGTTCACGGTCGAGGATGATATGTCCCGTCGTACTTCGTGAGCCTATGCTGTGGCAATAGATTATGTGGAGTCTGCCGTCGTAATCCATGTATGTGCAGCCGCCCGCATAGTGAGAGATCGACTGAATCTTTGCGCGGTATCCGTCGGAGGTCATGTTGCCCTGATAGTCGGGCATCACAAGTTCCTGACGTGTGTATGCAGCGGGATTTTCGGGGTCCGCGATGTGATATATGTAGATTGCATCCCACACATACGATTCCTCACTGCCGTTGCCTATTTGTATCGGTCTGCCGTACAGCTCCGTGTAGTAGTCAGTCAGGACCTTGTTCGATAAATCACGCTGAGCCACAATGACGAGCCCGCCGTTTCCGTCGGGATATATATTGAGATACTTGGATGCAAACTGCGTCACCACGGTCTTGCACTCGCCTACAAAGGCGTGTGATTCCAGATCATACGTGAAGTACGCGATGTAGCCCGTCGGATTCCCCGCCGTATGAACGAGGTACAGCTTGCCGTGCTCTTCGTCGAGGAACGGCTGTGAATAGCCGTACCCTGCGGTGTACGTTGTGTTCCAGTGGTACTCGAAGTCAAGCCGTTCTTCACATGCACGAACGGTGTCGGTCTTTGAGTCAAGCTCATAGACCGCGAGCCACGCCCCCTCATCGGACAGACCCGAATCGAGGTAGCGCTCTTTGTCGTCTGCAATGGCGGTTATATAGAATATGCCGTCATCGCCCGCCAGAATGTTCGGCGCGGCACACATCGTACGCGGGTATCGGTACGAAAATATGCGCTGCGATCCAGACGGCGTGATCTTATATATCGACGCGCGGCACCAATAGGCAAACTCCGCATACCTTGACCCCTCGGGGTACTTTTCGTTATACTCCATGCCGTCGTAGAAGACCATGTACGTGCCGTACTCATTGCGCACGACGCGCGTATCATGACCGCCGTGGTATCCGAGCCCCTCCTTCTGAAGGTATTCATCCGCACGGACAAGCTCCGACAGCTTAACTCCGTCGCGCTCTGACATCACACCGATATTGTCCGGTGTCGTATCGTTCGGCAATTCGGAGCTTGAGAGCTGCAGCGTATAGCTCCTCTCCGTATTGAAATCAAGAGATGTTCCGTCCGGCGCGGCTGATCTGCACGTAAAAGCCGCAGACAGCGGAAGCTGTACCGTTCCGCCGCGCGGCAGCTCTGCAAATTTCCGCGACAGCACGTCTGCATTAAGAACGGATATATCAAGTCCGAGCCCCGTCACCGATTCGCCGAGCTCTGACACGAGTGCCGAGCGGACACCTGACAGATCGAACGTCTCAGCGCAGTACCTAACCGTCACATCCGTCGGTATTTGGGCATAGAGCGATTCTCGGCGGTCACGCACGAGAGTCACTCGCACGTTGTACCACCCGTCCTCATCGCCGAGCCAACCGAGATGCACCGGCTGCTCCACAGTCACATATCCCGCATGTCCTAAGGAGTCAAATGCGGCTTTCACGTCACTCCCCACGGAGATCGGCGAAATGCGGCACACGTAGTCTATCTCACGGCAAATGCGCGCGTATACTGCCTCCTCCGGAGAGGTGCCGTCTGCAACGATTACGGAAAGTCCGAATTCATCCGCATACGTCCTGTCGGAAAGCCTGCGCAAGGCAAGCTCTCCGACACTCGGCTGCTCCATGATACGCACAAGTCTTGCGATGATCGCCGCAAGCTCCGCGCGGTCGGCAAAGCTCTCCGGCATAAACCTGCCATGCGCGTCACCGCGGATAAGCCCCATCGGACGGATGTACTCTGCGTCTCTCTGCACCCATTCCGGAATGTCGGCGATGTCCGCATACTGCTCCGCGGCATCCTCGGATAAATGCTCTATGCCGTATCTCCTGCATACCCGCGAGATCATCGCCGCAAGCTCTGCGCGGGTGACGCTCGCGTTCGGTCTGAACGTGCCGTCCGAGTACCCGCGCACGATCTTCAGCTGATTGCACCGCAGAACATACTCAGCATACCATTCGTTGCCCGCGACATCTGAAAATTCAACGTTGGCATCGAGCTGCACAGTATCAAATTCGGTAAGGCGGAATATCACCGCCGCAAGCTCTGCGCGCGTCATATTCTTTTCCGGTGCAAATGAGGTGTCGCTCTCGCCGAGCATAAGTCCGCGCCCGTACACCTCCGATACGTCGTCATAGTACCACGCACCCGGTCGGACATCCCGAAACGGCAGCCCGGCGCCGCCGGCAGCGGTCACGGCGCACGACATGATCATGACGAGCACCGTGACCGCCGCAGATATGCGTTTAATTATTCCGCATAGCGCCATGTCCGATACCTCTTATCTCCTTGCTCCGAATCCGCCGTGCTCTGCCCACCATCCGGTCATAAAGAAGCAGTCACGCGACTCGTGCTCGTTCATATCCGTGTAGTAGTAATACTTGCCTACCGGATCAACTCCGAGCTGCGTATACCATACAAGCCCCTCGTAAGAGGATGTAAACTTGACCCTCGCACGCTTCCACATACCGTGGTTGATGCGGTTGAGCGTCTCATAGCAGTAGCCTATGTTCGCATATGTCGGGTTCAAGACGTACGTGTTGCCCCTCGCCATCCAGCCGCGCGGCTGAGTATACGTTGCGACGTACGAGCCGTAAACATCGCCGTTCACACGGTAGTAGAGGTTATCCTCAACCGAGCAGTCTACCATCTCGCCGTAAATACTTCCGCAGATGACATTGCCCTCCCTATTGTGTCCGGTATCCTGCATCTGCGTGAGACCGTAGCCGATATACGCCATGATGTTATCACGTATCGTAATGTTGATCATCTTGTCGCGGCCGACACCGTTCGCGTCGAGCGGGCCGGGGCCGTTCCATATCTCGGCGCCGTTTCCGCACGCAACTATGACGTTGCCGATATACTCGACATTCTGTATGAGGTACGGTTTATCCCCGTCCGATCTGCCGTTCTGGCTCGTGATCGGACCGTCGCATATATCGTGAATATAGTTATCGTACATATATGAGCCGTCCGTCCTGCCGTAAGCCTCAATGCCGCTTTCAACGGAGGATATGCTGCCGCCAACGTATCCGACCTCGCAGTTCGTAAACTTAATATTCTTTTCGCCAACTATCGCGCCGTACGTGCTCGAATACATAAACGTAAGGTTATCGACCCATGTGTTGTTGCCGAAGGTCGCCGCCGCGCCGTTGCGCGACACCTTGATATCCGTAAAGTATTCTCCCGGATTTCCGCCGTCGAAGTAGAGGTAGAGACGTCCTTCAACGCGGTCGTGGATGAATTCGAGATTCTTCGTGAGTGCCGTTCCGGGGTTCGTCATGTCGGCAACACCCGCATTGTAGTATTCGTAGCCGTTGCAGACGTAGCCCTTGTCGTACGACGTCTTGCCTTCACCGAACGGAGACAGCTCCGCCGAAGGTTCGACGGAATCCGAAAGAGAGCGTTCGTTGCCGGGAACGATGCGGACGCCGAGACCCTCGCCGCCGTTGAATATGATATTTCCGATGTCGGTGCCGTGCGGATACACACCGCGCCATGCGGGATCGCTGTCAATAAGTTCGGGATCAAGCTCCCACACGTTCTCCCAATCAGTCGGGAGCCAACGCCCCGCACCTCCTGCGGACGTAAAGTCGAGCGAGCAGGTAAATAGCGGTTTTTCGCCCTCACCGTATGCGCCGTACGATACGCCGTTCGCACCCGAAAGATTGTATACCTGATAGTTCATGTACCTCTCGGGATACCATACGCTGCCGCGTTCGAAGAACACGCCGTCGCCGGGCCTTATCCTTGTTATGAGGTCGCCTCCGGGTATCTCACGCCACAGCTTTGAGAGCGAGCGCCACGGGGTCGCCGGCGAGAGCCCGTCGTTCGAATCGTTGCCGTTTACCGTTGAGAGGTAGTAGCAGGTACCGCCCGCAGACTTTACCTTCTCGGGTGTCAGAGCGGAATCCGCGGACTTTATCTCGGAAATACGATCCGAGATGAGCCTCTTGTAGTATTCGTCATCCGACTTAGACAGCTCGCTGTAGTCGAGGCTCGAATTTACATAATAATTCTTCAGATAATCATCTATCGCCGAGTCGGACGCTGCCGTGTAGGCGTCTGCCGATGCCGCGTCGCGGAAGAAGGCAATATACGCAATTTTGAACCTTCCGTCGCCGCCGTAATCGCGCGCGCACGGCTCAAACACGAGGTTCTGGATCTGAGTTTCGGGATTAACGTCGCGGTGTGCTGCGGCTGTCGCAGTCAAATCGACCGTCGCGGTCTTCATTCCGCAGTCGTCGTCTCCCCGGGTCGGAGTTATCTCCTCATATACACTCGTTCCTGTGCTCTCGTATTTTGTACGGTTCACGGTGTATACCGCCGACGGGATCCCGCCGCCGATGCCGTCGGATGAGTAGCAGATCTTCACGATCGGATGAGTCGAGATGTCGATACCGAGATAGCTGAGCGACACGCCGACGGTGTTCGGATACAGGTACGTTCTCCCCGCGGCATAGCGATCCATATAGGACTCGAGAATCGGGTATGTACCGTCCGAATTCAATTCGTGCGCCATTCCGCCGGAGCACGCAGAGCCGGAATGGTATAGGTACGCTGCGCCGAGAATGATGCTGCCATCCGATGCCTTCGGCATATATCCCTGCCATGCGTTGTCGATCGCAAGCTTCAGCTTCATCATCACCTTAGCGGACTCCGCGCGTGTGATGTTGTCCTCGGGATTGAATCTGCCGCGCTCGTCGCCCGCAACGACACCCGTATCGCGCAGCACGCTGAGTGAAGGCGCCGCCCATGCAGCGACGTCCTCCTGATCCGCAAACTTGAACACGCCGCCCTCAGTCGTCATGTTGAAGCCCATCGTCTTAATATAGTTCGATACGGCAACAGCCATCTCCTGACGGGAGATGCTCGCATCGGGACGAAACGTGCCGTCCTCGTAGCCGTGCACGACGCCGAGCGTTACCGCCCAACCGACGTAACCGGAGTACCACTTTCCGCGCGGCACATCCGGGAACGCATCGTTCTCCTCAAGAGCGGCGCCGGCATGGCGGCCGAGCAGCGTCACGAACATCGCACGAGACAGGCTCTTCTTCGGCTCAAAGGTCGTCGGAGTCATGCCGTTCATGAGCCCGTTTTCGTATGCGTAAAGCACCGATTCGTAAAACCAGTCCGTAGATTTCACGTCGGTGTAAGGAAGCGCAGCCGCAGAGACTGCCGCGCCGAACGGCACGATACAGCCGATGAGCACAAGTGCGGCAACCGCTGCCGATATGAGCTTACGTCTTATCTTCATGATATATCCTTTCTGCCCGATAGAATCGGGCACACGACGGCGAAGAACACCGTCGTGAGTGTATGTGGCGGGAGCGCCGCGCCCGCCGAGCTTACCTGTAATTAATGATAACATTTTTACGGGCATTCGTCAATTGAATGATCTCCCAATATTTCCGCGTGAAGATTGTGCAGTTTGCCGAAACCTATGCAAAGAAGACGGGGCTGCCGGTACGGCAGCCCCGTGTGTTCGATATTGTCAGAGAGATTTGGGGAGACTTCAGCTCGGAAGATCTCCGCGCTCAAAGTGATATCCGTTCATCACAAACGCTCCGACCTTCTCTCCCTCAGTCAGGTCGCGGTACACACGGTACGTCCCCGACGGGTCAATACCGAGCGACGCGAGGTACGCGATATATCTCTCTGTGAACGGGACGTAATATGCGGCGTAGAACGACTTCGACAGGTTCGTAAACGTGATGCCGTCCGTTCCGCGAAGCATACTCACGATGTCGGGATCGAGCACATACGTATTGTTTCGCATGAACCAGCCTCGGTCGTTTCCGTCGGTCGCAACGTGCGCGCCGATGATCGAGCCCTGGCAGTTTATCATGGTATTATCTTCAAAGATGCAGTCCACCATCTCGCCGTAGTACCAGTTGTGGAGCGCGAGCCCCGACGCGTCGTTTTCGACCGACAGCGGATAGCCGTATCCGAGGTACGCTGCATAGTTGCCGGACACTCTTGCATGGCAGATCTTGTTGATACCCAGCCCGTCCGGACCCTCCTTGCGGTTCGTGTGGAACAGCTCAACGAGGTTCTGCGCCGCAACGATCACGTTGTTTCTGAGGATGACGTTGTTAAGCTCAACTCCCT
>CAKSEM010000038.1 GCA_934446485.1 uncultured Eubacteriales bacterium
ATATCGCGGGGTAGAGCAGTTGGTAGCTCGTCGGGCTCATAACCCGGAGGTCGTTGGTTCAAGTCCTTCCCCCGCAATAGAAAAACCGAAAGCTTTTGCTTTCGGTTTTTTCATTGTAAGAAGCGGCAGTCTCGGTTACCGCAGCCGCAGGAGCAATGCAAAGTGTTATAGGAAGCTGCGGCGAGGAAGACGGTACTGCTTTGCCGTACGGAACGGCGTGAAAAGGCAAGATTGACTGCCGCACAAAATCGGTAAGGCTGTGCTTCGAACAAATCGGACCGTGCGGCGCGATATACCGCTGAAATTACTGCGGTTCTGTGTTATAATATCATTATTAATTAACGATCCGTGGCGGGAGGTGTATGCGATGAAAATCCTGCTCCTTTACTGGGGTATTATGCTCTCGGCATATTTTTCGGCATCAAAGCTGAGGCGGCGTCTCGGCGGCATTAAATTTATACCTCACATAACGATGGGTATTGTATATGTTATAATTCTGCTCATGGGACTTCGGATGGGCGCGAACCGTGAGGTTATCGGCAGCATAGGCAGCATAGGGATCAGTGCCGTTTTCATTACGGTGGCCTGTGTGACGGGAAGCATGGTATCGGTCTTTGCACTCCGACGGCTTTTCGGTATGGACAGATACGGCAATATCGTTAAAGATACGAGCAAGGTGCACGGTACGGAGTATCGCGGAGAGTCACGCGCACGGGACTGCACCCGCCACGATATCCGGCGGCTCATGAGCTCGCTTGTGATCTTCGCCCTGTTCGCCGGTGGAATAGTTGTCGGAATCGTCTTTATACAAAAGCAGCCCTATGCTGCGGGCTTTGATTCGTTTGCCGGCGCCGCGATGAAGGTGTTGCTTTATGTCATGGTCGGGTTTGTCGGGTTCGATCTCGGGCTGTCGGGCGAGGTCGTGAAGTCTTTGAGGACAATTGGCTTCAGGGCGTTTCTCTTCCCAATCGCCGCCATAGTCGGAACGCTCATATGCGGGACCGCTGCCGGGTGCATTGCAGGCTTTTCCGTTAGGGAGAGCATGGCGATCTGCGCCGGATTCGGGTGGTACACATATGCTCCCGCGGTCATAGCGAGTGCCGGTGCCCGCTATGCCGTCGCAAGCGCGGTCTCATTTTTATATAATATGCTTCGCGAGACTGCTTCCGGAGTGCTGATTCCCGTCTTTGCGCAGAGGTTCGGATATCTGGAGGTGACGGCGATGCCCGGGATAGCTGCAATGGACAGCTGTATGCCGATCATTGAGAACTCCTGCCGCAGCGACACCGTTGTTTATGCGTTCCTTACGGGATTTATGATGAATATTGTAACATCGGTCGGCGTCCCGCTTATCATCGGGGCTTGATAATCGTCGGAGGCGGGCATATCTGGCAGATTCGGTGTGATATGTACGGCGCGGCTGCTTGCGGTGCCTTCGCGGGAGAGGATTTTCGAAATAACGGCGGCGGTCGAGCAGCGCCGCGACAGGATCGGCCTCGGGAAAGATGCGCGTCGGCATTTGCGCGGACGGCGCGTGCACACTCGGAAGCTCTGCGCGGAGCGAAGCGCTGTGTTTAAGGCAAAAACTGACAGTGAGAATCAAAAGGAGCGGCGCGGTAAATCGGAGCTGAAAGGGCTGTGCCGTGCGGCGCATGTCGGGAGCTTATGATGCAGCTCATGCCCGAAAATTACGGCAATATCGAAATAATGTTAGACTATGAGACCGGACGCACGGTGCCGCTGAGAAATCTGACTCCCGAGTGGTGGATATGAGATTCGGAGACAATTTGCTCCGAACCTCACCGAGACGGAGCGCGGGAGAGCCTTGTGAAAAGACACCCGCCGGTAGTACCGAAGAGCTTCTATGCGTCCGTATCGGAACACTGTGCATATTATGCGAGATATGAAGTATATAAAACGTATATAAAAATGAGGAGGGATTTATTCGGTATGATCAGATTCGGGATCATAGGTGCGGGCGGCATCGCGCACAAATTTGCGGATGCCGTATCTGAGGTCGGCGGCGCGGTTCTGTCGGCGGTCGCAAGCAAGAGTAAGCTGCGTGCCGAGGAGTTTGCCAAAGAACACGGTATACCCAATCGTTACGGAAGCTATGAAGAGCTGCTTCGGCGCGACGACATAGACGCAGTCTATATTGCCACGACGATGAACTATCACTTTGACAACATTCTCGAATGTCTCAGGCACGACAAGCACGTGCTCTGCGAAAAGTGCATGGTGATGAGTGCCCGCGACGCCGAGACGGTTATCGCCGAGACGCGGCGGCGGAAGCGGTTTCTCATGGAGTGTATGTGGGTGAGATTTCTGCCGAAGGTGCGGCGGGCAAAGCAGTGGATCGACGAGGGCAGGATAGGACGTCTCAAGCTGGCGCAGGGTACGCTCGGTTTTAACGCACCGTTTGATCCGGATTCAAGGCTGTTCAGTCCAGCACTCGGCGGCGGTGCGCTTTTTGACCTCGGGGTGTATCTGATCGAGGTGCTCGGATACTTTGCTGATCGCGGGCTTACCGGAGTGAGCTCTTCCGTCATTCGCGCTGCGACGGGAGTGGATGAAACGGTGAATCTGAACCTTGCGTACGGAGATTATCTTGTGAATGCGCAGTGCTCGATAGCTGCCAAGCTGCCGGAGAACGGGTATGTATACGGTGAGGACGGGTACATTGAGTTTGAGTGTCTCCACCTCGGCAGCAAGGCGAGGCTTTACGGGCGTGACCGTGAGCTGGTCGAAGAGTTTGATCAGGGGGACGGAAACGGATTTGTATATCAGATAGAGGAGGCTGTGAGGTGCATTGAGGCGGGACGGATAGAGAGCGCGACGGCGCCGCTCGGCATGACGCTCGAATGTGCACGGATATTTGATGCCTGCCTCGGATGAGCGGGCGGATGCTATAAGGATCCGGCACTCGTTTGCATATATGTTCTTGCCGAAGAATCTCTGCCTTGCCGACGGCAATATTCAAGACAGAAGCCGCAGAGTGCAACCGGTCGTTGCGCCCTGCGGCTCTTGGTTTGTATTGAAGCGGCGGCTATGCCGCACAGCACTGGTGTGCACGCCTGTGTCGGGCTTCGGGGCTTCCGCCTGCCGCCTTTTTCATGATCCGCGGGTCACTTGTCTCCCTCGGACGGCTCATGGGGAGATTCCTGATTGCTGACGTGTTCGCGAAGCGCGGAGAAGTCAGAATCGAACCTTACCTCGTCGGGTGCCTCGTCGCCTGTGAGCTTTGACAGCTTGTTGTTTATCTGGATGATGTTCTTGACTGCCAGCACCGCCAGCATGATGAGCTCATATACGATGCGGACGAAGATCGGTCCGAGAAGCATCGTAAGTATGCCCGATATGAACGTCAGGATGTATGAGCCCGAACCGAAATTGAACAGTGACAGAAATCCGCTGAAGAGTACGAGTGCGGAAGTGAATATGTAGAGAGCCTTGAGTATCGATTCGATGATTAGACCGCGGAAATCGCAGACCCTCACGAGAAAGCGCACGAACTTGTTTCTGCTGCATCTGCCGCTCTTCGAGAGCACCAGAGTGAACGCGAGCACCGTTGCGATAAGCGCAAGCACGACCGCAAGGATTCCCGATATCGCAAGGAATTTCACTCCCGCCAAGCTGCTGCCGAATCCCGATCCGTAAAGGGAATCATCAAGTATGCCTATGCTGTTGAATCTCATGTTATTTTACTCCTCTCTTGTATTAATTTAATTATACACAGATAATTGTTAGCTGTCAAGTAACATATGAGCGCGGCGCAGAAATTCGCGCCATCTGCCTTCCGAACGTGCCATACAGTATCCGTGTAGAGCGAGGTTTTAGCACTCGTCGCCCGCGAGAGCGCAAATTCGGTCTATCCGACATCTGTCGCTCCGCTTATCTGCCGCAGCGCTGCGGCACTTCCGCCCGTCTGAGCTCCGCGCGCGGATGCCCGCATGTCTCGTGCGCGTGCGTCGGCTGTGCACCTCCTCAAAAGCTCGCTCGTGCGGCTTTTTCGCGCAAATATTACAGGGACGGAACAAATTGTTAATTAACTGTAAACCTTGCCTTTGGGTGCTTGATTTTTGTGCGGAGCGGGGATAAAATATAGAACGTAAAGATTAGCACTCAGATATTTTGAGTGCTAACCGATTGGTAAATTCACAGCGCGCATAACTTCATGCGTGCAGTTTTTCAGGAGGTAGTTAAAATGACACTCAGACCGCTTTCAGACAGAGTAGTGGTAAAAGCCGTTGAGGCTGAGGAGACGACCAAGACGGGCATCGTCCTTCCCGGTACGGCAAAGGAGAAGCCGCAGATCATGGAGGTCGTGGCAGTAGGTCCCGGCGGGCTCGTTGACGGCAAGGAAGTTGAGATGACCGTCAAGGTGGGTCAGCGCGTTATCACAAGCAAGTATTCCGGCACGGACGTTAAGTGCGACGGTACGGAGTACAGCATAGTCAGACAGGGCGACATCCTCGCGATCGTTGACTGAGTCGGATTTCATATATTAAGTTAAGGAGAGTATTTTATCATGGCTAAGGATATTAAGTACGGAACCGACGCAAGAGAGGCTCTCATTGCCGGCGTCGATAAGCTTGCAAATACGGTAAAGATCACGCTCGGACCTAAGGGCCGCAACGTGATCCTCGATAAGAAGTACGGCAGCCCGCTCATCACGAATGACGGTGTTACCATTGCAAAGGAGATCGAGCTTGAGGATGCGTCCGAGAACATGGGTGCTCAGCTTCTCAAGGAGGTCGCAACGAAGACGAACGACGCTGCCGGCGACGGTACTACGACTGCTACGCTCCTCGCACAGGCTTTCATTCACGAGGGTATGAAGAACGTCACTGCCGGTGCTAACCCGATCGTTATCCGCAAGGGTATCCAGAAGGCGGTTGACGCTGCTGTTGAGGGGCTCCGCGACATCGCAAAGCCGGTGAACGGCACTGAGGATATAGCTCGCGTCGGCACGGTTTCCGCAGGCGACGAGATCATCGGTACGCTGATCGCGGACGCTATGGAGAAGGTTACCTCCGACGGCGTCATCACCGTTGAGGAGTCTAAGTCGGCTGAAACCTACAGCGAGATCGTTGAAGGTATGCAGTTCGATCGCGGATATCTCTCACCCTACATGGCAACCGACACCGACAAGATGGAGGCAGTCCTCGAAGATGCTTACATCCTCATTACCGATAAGAAGATCTCAAACGTTCAGGAGATCCTCCCGCTGCTTGAGCAGATCGTTCAGAGCGGTAAGAAACTCCTTATCATCGCTGAGGACGTTGAGGGCGAGGCTCTTACGACTCTCGTTCTGAACAAGTTGCGCGGCACATTCGTCTGCGTTGCAGTTAAGGCTCCGGGCTTCGGTGACAGAAGAAAAGAGATGCTCCGCGATATCGCTATCCTCACGGGCGGCGAGGTTATCTGCGATGAGCTCGGACTTGAGCTGAAGGAGACGACCATCCAGCAGCTCGGTCGCGCAAGACAGGTCAAGGTTACGAAGGACAACACGATCATCGTGGACGGTGCCGGAGACAGCGATGCCATCAAGGGCCGCGTTGCGCAGATCCGTTCGGCTATCGAGACGACCACTTCAGATTTCGACCGTGAGAAGCTCCAGGAGAGACTCGCTAAGCTCGCAGGCGGCGTAGCTGTTATTAAGGTCGGTGCTGCTACCGAGACCGAGATGAAGGAGAAGAAGCTCCGCATCGAGGATGCTCTCAACGCTACGAGAGCGGCAGTGGAAGAGGGTATCGTCGCAGGCGGCGGTACTGCATATCTGAACCTCATTGACCGTGTTGCCAAGGTTGCCGAGAAGGTGACGGGCGACGAGCTCACCGGTGTGAACATCGTTCTCCGTGCGCTTGAGGCTCCGGTTCGCCAGATCGCAGAGAACGCAGGATTTGAGGGATCGGTCATCGTTGACAAGATCACCTCGAGCGGCAAGGTCGGCTACGGCTTTGACGCATACAACGAGAAGTACGTTGATATGATGGAGGCAGGCATCGTTGACCCGGCAAAGGTTACGAGAAGCGCACTCCAGAACGCTGCAAGCGTTGCGTCGACCGTCCTTACGACTGAGGCGCTCGTTGCTAACCAGCCTGAGAAGGAAGCACCGGCTGCTCCCGCAGGCATGGGCGGCGGCATGGGCGGTATGTATTGATCGTCCGCAATATGCAGATTCGGCCGGAGCCACTTATGTGGCTCCGGCTTTTTTGTATACTGAAATCATCTGCCGTGCGGGCAATTTCAAGGATGTGTTGTGACGGCAGTTTTATCGGAACGCCGGTTTCGCCGGGTTTCTGTGCGAATCGAACTGCCGCCGAGGGCAACCGCGGATTCTGTTTTTTGCGCGAGACCGTTACAAAGCATTCGCTTCTCTCGCTTACCGCGGCATCACCTTGCACACGAGGGTCACAGGCGCTTCCGCCGCATTTGCGGTTGTGGAGAAAATTTGCAGGGGGAAAGATTCGGTGAGATTTCAGACTTGCCGATGACGTGTCTCTGTAGAGCCCACGCAGGCTGTCGGTTTACTTTGCGGCTATGTCTTTCGGAAGGGTCGGTACAGACCTGATGCGTTTCGTGGGCGGCTTTCCACCTGAAGAATCGAGCAAAGCGGGATGAGAGTGGCACGCTGAATGTGCGCTTGATAGGAAGGCGTGCGGGTGGAAGTGGCGCATGATGCAAATGAAAGAGAATTCAGTACACCTCCGGGAGATAAACGTAAAAAGCGCTCGTAGGCTTGATTGCGCCCGTGACTTAACCGAACGCCATGACCATTGTGCGCGAGAGACGCACTTGTTCAAAAACGAAAAGGTGCACTGCCGTGATCTTTCTTTTGCGGATAAACGTCGATATGCAGGATGTTTTGCAACGCAATTCGTTTTCGAATATAGAACCGCGGGACTTTGATTCAATGCCGGAGTCCCGCGGTTCACTTTTTTGTATCAGTTTTTCAGTATCCGATCGGTGCCTGTCCGCATATTGCCGTCAGCAGCGCCTGAAGATCGTCGTCGTCGCCGTAGTCTATCACAATGTTATGGCGCTTAGACGTGTGCAGGATCCGGCAGCGTCTGCCGAGCAGCTCCGTTACCTTGTCCTCGAGATCGGATATATAGTCGATCTTCGGCTCATTGGAGTCGTCGTCGAAGTTGTACTTTTTGTTTGCCGCTTTGACTGCTGCTTCAACTTCGCGCACCGAAAGGTTCCTTGCAACTGCACGCTCTGCCAGCGGCAGCATCTGTCCCTTATCCTTGAGTCCGAGCAGTGCCCTGCCGTGTCCCGCACTCAGTGAGCCGCGCACCAGATAATCTATTACCTCATCTGGCAGCTCGAGCAGTCGCAGCGAGTTTGCAACGGCGCTGCGTGATTTTCCGATCTGGGCAGCTATCTCCTCTTGTGTCAGCGAGTAGTTGCGCATCAGATCCGAATATCCGAGCGCTTCTTCGTACGGATTCAGATCCTCACGCTGCAGGTTTTCGATCATTGCGATCTTTGCCGCTGACAGCTCGTCCGCGTCCATGACTATTGCGGGGATCTCCGTTAGACCTGCGAGCTTGGATGCTCGCCAGCGCCGCTCGCCCGCGATGATGCTGTACATCCCGCCGGGTGCCTCTCTGATTATTATGGGCTGCAGTACTCCGTTAGCCGCGATCGAATCCGCGAGGCTTGCGAGTGCCTCTTTATCAAACTGCTTTCTGGGCTGATCGCGCTTGGGTTCTATGAGTGAAATTCTCACCATGGTTGCGCCGTGTCCGCTGCTCTCTATCGAATTATCGTCGAAGATCGCGTCAAGACCGCGACCGAGACCTCTGTTCTTTGCCATTTAAACCTCCGTTATATCTTTGGGTGCGCCGAACGGCGCGCAGTTTTCAAAATCGTTTGAGTTTACACACCGAGCGTTCGGCGGATCAGTTCGTCGGCAATCTCCTGATATGCCATGCATCCCTTTGAACACCGATCATGATAGTTGATCGGTTCGCCGAAACCGGGTGCTTCCGACAGGGTCACATTTCGCGGAATCACCGTGGGGAACAGCTTGTCGCTGTAGTACCGCTTGATCTCTGCAAGTACCTGAGAGGCGAGATTCAACCTTCCGTTGTGCATCGTAATCAGGATCCCGTTGATTGCAAGGTGCGGATTGTAACGCTCCTTGACTTTCTTTATCGATATCATAAGCTGAGAGAGTCCCTCAAGCGCATAGTATTCGCATTGCATCGGGATTACCACGCCGTCTGATGCGGTGAGTGCGTTGACCGTCAGCATACCCAGCGACGGCGGGCAGTCCATTATGACGTAGTCATATCCGCTCCCGAGTGCGTCGATAAAATCGCATATGCGGCGTTCACGCCGATCCTCGCCCATCAAGTCGAATTCGGCACCTGCAAGGTCGATGGTTGCGGGTACGAGCGACAGGTTTCGGAATTTGGTCTTTATGATGCACTGTTCGGGCTTGGCGCTGTCGATCAGGACATCGTACATCGTGCGGTTCGCCTTTTTTTTGTTTATACCGAGTCCGCTCGTCGTGTTGCCCTGCGGGTCGCAGTCGAGCATCAGGACCGAGTAGCCGCGCTCTGCTATGCATGACGCGGTGTTTATTGCCGATGTTGTCTTGCCGACTCCGCCTTTTTGGTTGGCGAAGGCTATTACGTAAGGTCTGTTATTCATCGTCTGATGCGACATCTCCCTCTGAATTTGGTCTTTGCGGCGTTCCTGCCGTCTTAAATAGTATATCACAAATCTTGCGCAATGGCAATATATAATGGCGTCACCTCGGAAATTTCACAAAAAATGTTTCACGTGAAACACGCCGAATGACGATGTTTCACGTGAAACATTTTGATTATGTGTTTCGCACAGTGATGGAGATGAGCGTGCCGTCGGGAATCGGTGTTCGCTCTGTCTCTACGGGAATTCCGCAGTTTCTGACTGACTCAACCGCACGATCAATGGAGTTGTAAAACAGACGCATGTCCTTTGCGAGCATGCGGCGTTTAAGATCGCGATCGAGTCGGGCACCGCGCTCGGCGGCAGCGGCACGTTCCGAGGCGCAGAGCAGGCTTTCGATGTAGGCTTCGGCAGCTGCGACGTTCATGTGACGTTTGATAATTACCGACATTGCATCGTCGCGCTCGGCATCGTCGTGTATGCGCAGGAGGGCGCGGGCGTGACGTTCCGTGAGTCCCGCCTCAAGGAGGCGCGAGCGCTGCTCGCTCGGCAGACGAAGCAGGCGGAGCTTGTTGGCTATGTATGATTGACTGCATGAGAGATGGACGGCGGCTGTCTCCTGAGTGAGGGAACAGGTGTCGATCAGACTGCGGATCGCTTCGGCTTCCTCAAACATATTGAGATCCTCTCGCTGCAAATTCTCGATTATGGCAAGCTCGGCAGAGCGTTCCGGTTCGTCCTCGCGAATGATGCACGGGACTTCATATATGCCGGCGGCTGAGGCGGCGCGCAGACGGCGTTCTCCTGCGATCAATTCAAAGCCCGCACCCGCGGGTCGTACAAGCAGCGGGTGAAGGATGCCGCAGCGTCGGATACTGTCGGACAGTGCAGCCAGCGCGTGATCGGAGAAGTATTTGCGGGGTTGCGCAGGGTTCGGAGTTATCATGGATATCGGGATGCGTACGATTGCCGGTGCGGAGTCTGTCGGGATGTCGAGAACAACTGCGTGGCGGCGCGGAGCTTCGGTCATGTTCAATTTGATTACCTCTTTTCCGTGGGTGATAATATCATCCGTTATTTTTCATTTTACACTTAGATGATATCACACGGCACGTGCAAAAGTTGCTGAAAAGAGCAGGGGGGTTATATGTTCTTTTGGGCGCGGCATATCGAGTGAACACGCGCACGGGAGAATGGTGTCGCTCGCGCGGCGGGGGGCGATTCTTCGGCTTGCAGCCGTTGCGGCATATCTTTTATTTGTTTCTCCCTTTCTTCGCAGCCGCGACGTTTTCTTCCGTGCGGCTGATTGTCTGCGGCAGCTTTCTGAATTGAGGTTATTTCTCTCTTTCTTTCGTGAAAGAAAGAGACCTCATTCCCGCCCACTGGCGGGAATGAGTAAAGCCATTCCGGGGAGGCGTTCCTCCTCCCCGGAAGCTGCCCCTCCCCCGGCTCGGTCGAGCCGCATCCCGGCATCGGTCATCCGATGCCTCTGTAAGGCACCTGAAATGGGGTGCTGCGATATAGCTTGCAATGC
>CAKSEM010000039.1 GCA_934446485.1 uncultured Eubacteriales bacterium
GTGTTAGATGTATTGAAGGCCTTCTTTATCGGCATAATTCAGGGTATCACCGAATGGCTGCCGATATCAAGCACGGGGCACATGATAATTTTCGATGAATTCGTTAAAATGAACGTGTCCGACGACTTTAAGGAGCTGTTCCTCGTCGTCATCCAGCTCGGCTCGATCCTCGCCGTACTTACACTCTACTTCAAGCGGCTGAATCCGTTTTCACCGTCAAAAACGAAGGAGGAGAAACGCGGCACGTGGTCGCTCTGGTCAAAGATCGTCGTAGCGGCACTTCCGGCAGCGGTCATCGGTATTCCGTTCAACGATATTCTCGATCACTATCTCTACAACTACATAACCGTCGCCGTTGCGCTCATCGTTTACGGTGTGCTGTTTATAGTGATTGAACGATACCACACAAGGCGCGGCAAAAGCTATAAAATAAACTCCGTGGATGAGATAGATTATCTCACGGCACTGAAGATCGGTGCCTTCCAGACGCTTTCGCTGATTCCGGGCACGTCACGCTCGGGATCGACGATCATCGGCTCCATGTGCGTCGGCGTATCAAGAACCGCTGCCGCTGAGTTTTCGTTCTTCCTCGCGATCCCCGTAATGCTCGGTGCAAGCCTTTTAAAGGTCGTAAAATACATAGTGAAGATCGGCGCAGCGTTCAGCTCAGTTGAGATCATGACGCTCGTCGTTGCAACCGCTACAGCATTCGTCGTATCGGTAATCGCGATCAAGTTCCTCATGAGCTTCGTCAGACGTCACAGCTTTGAGTCGTTCGGTTGGTACCGCATCATTCTCGGTGCCGTCGTCATAGTGTACTTTCTCTGCAATCACTAAGTTTAAAGTAAAAAGGATGGGGCGGACTTTAAGTGTCCGCCCCATCCTTTTTGGGAGACAAAAAAAGCACCCGCATTTTGCAGGCACCCTTTTGAGTGTTGGCATCTACCTATCTTCCCGGCACGTCGCCATGCAAGTATTGTCGGCACAACAGAGCTTAACTTCTGTGTTCGAAATGGGAACAGGTGGACCCTCTGCGTCAATAACACCAACTATATAAGCCACCCCTGTTGGGATGACTTTATTATTTTACAATATTCGCCCTGCGTTGTCAAGTAGCCATATTCAACAATATTGCATTTCGAAACCTGTGTATTGTGCTGCATTGTGTCGCGCTGCGTAAAAAAGTGCCGATTTGTACGAAAATAGCTCAAATGAGCCCGTCAATTTCTAATCATTTTTTATTGCATCGCAATATACAAATGTGCTATAATAATCTCCGCAAAATACGGCTCGCGCCGAATAACCAGAGAGAAAGAGAAACGGAAGGTGAGTTTTTTTATATGAAGTACGTCTGTATAATATGCGGATATACGTATGACGAAGCTGCGGGTGATCCGGATTGCGGTATCGATCCCGGAGTGAGCTGGGACGATATCCCTGACGACTTCACGTGTCCGGTATGCGGTGTCGCAAAGGATGAGTTTGAAATAGAAACGATGGAGTAAGCCGAGTATCCGGGGCACATTCTCTTTTTCTTGAGATGTGCCCCGGATTTATTCTTATCAAAGCAATTATATTGACTTGAATTTCTTTTAATGTTATAATATAATCGTTATAATTATTATTGGAAATCGATTTCAGATTGAAGCGCACAAGAGTGCGCACATACAAAATGGGCGGCATTATGAATATTGTAATTCTTACGGCATTTTTAATCGTGCTTGGTCTTCTCAGAGATATTATCATCTGTATCCTTAAAGGAAAGGATCCGCATGACACTTTGATATTCTCTCTGTTCGATTTTCTGTGTATCCGTCTCTCGTATAAAAACAGTTCATACAGCCGCGACACAGGAAAGACATTCAATGAAACCTTCGGCGACAAAGGAAGCTACGGCGAATATCTTACGTACCACAGATTGCGCAAATATGAGAAAAACGGCGGAAAATTTCTCTTTAACGCATACATTCCGCGTAAAGACGGCGGCACTACCGAAATTGACCTAATGCTTATCTGCAGTGAGGGAATTTTTGTATTCGAAAGTAAAAACTACAGCGGTTGGATATTCGGCTCCGAAGATCGACAAATGTGGTATGTAACGCTGCCTGCGGGTAAAAAGCGCAGCCGCTGTGAAACATTCTACAATCCGATCCGCCAAAACCGCGCACACATAAATAATCTGAAAGAGATCATCGGAGATGGCACAAATATCTTTTCAGTCATCGTTTTTTCCGAAAGGTGCACTCTGAAGAAAATCGACGCAGGATCGATAGATGCTGCAATCATAAAACGCAATGAGATTTTTCAGACCGTAAAAAGAATACGCAGCGAATCTAACAGCAGTTATCTGTCGTCAGATGAAATAGATTCTCTTTACAAACAATTATATAAATACACACTGGCAGATGATGAAACTAAAGCACAGCATATAGAGAATATTGCACATAATTACAGTTCATACCGTGCAAAAAACACCAATGCCGCAACGCTTAACTCATCTCCCGATATACAGGGATTAAAAGACAGTGCAGATTCAGAGATACACAACGAAACATCAAACAGCACATATGAATATTGTATCGCAACGCCTGAATGCGCGCACGAAACGTTATCGGAAGAACCGCGCATATGCCCGAGGTGCGGTCACAAACTCGTTTTGCGTCATACCTCTCGCGGAGCACACGCCGGGAGCAGCTTTTACGGATGTTCCGGATATCCGAAATGCAGGTACACTGAAAGCATCACAACCGATATCAAGACATAACGGCACCCCCGGAGAGCATTGAAAAGCCCGTCCGGGGGTGTTCTTCATCGGGAAAGCTCAAGCGCGTCCCTTCACCGTCTCTACCTTTATAATATTTGTATTGCCGGGTGTGTCGAGCGGAATTCCGCCGACGATAACGACTTTGTCACCCTCAGACACTACATCTATCTGCTTTGCACAGTCGATCGCGTGCATGAACAGATGCTCAAAATCGGGCTGATTCCGCGCCAACACGGGATACACTCCCCATGAGAGTGCCAGCTGATTGTAGGTCTTGTGATCCGGCGTTGCCGCAACGATAGGTGTCATCGGGCGGAACTTCGACATACGGCGTGCGCTGCGCCCGGTCATCGTGAGCGCGACTATCGCCTGTGCCCGTATGTCGCGTGCGGTCGTGCAGGCTGCATCGCACATAGCATTTGTTGTATCTGAAAAATCCATCTCATAGTTGCCGTCGCCGCCGCCCATGTCAAAGACATCGCGCTCCGCCTGCTCGGCAACCTTTGCCATAACGCCGATAGCACGGAGCGGATAGCGACCGACTGCCGTCTCACCGGAGAGCATGACCGCAGATGTGCCGTCGAACACTGCATTTGCAACATCCGTAATCTCCGCGCGCGTCGGGTTAGGATGCTTTATCATCGACTCAAGCATCTGCGTCGCCGTAATGACCATCTTTCCGGCTCTGTAGCACTTGCGGATAAACTTCTTCTGAAGTCCGGGCAGACGCTCAAACGGGATCTCAACCCCCATATCTCCGCGCGCCACCATAATTCCGTCGGACAGCTCCAGTATTTCGTCAAAATTTTCGACACCCTCGTTATTCTCTATCTTCGAGATCAGGCGTATTTTGTGCCCGCCGTTGTAATCTATAAATTTGCGCATATTGATAACGTCTTCCTTGCATCTGACGAAAGACGCGGCGACAAAATCAACGTCGCACTCGATTCCGAACAGTATATCGTCGCGGTCGCGCTCCCCCATATGCGGAATCTCAAGGTGTATGCTCGGGAGGTTCACACCCTTCCCGCTTTTCAAAACTCCTCCCTCAGTGACGACACAGTGCACCTCATTCTCGGTGCATGATTCGACAGACAGCTCAATATTTCCGTCGTCCACGAGCACGGGTGACCCCGGTTTCAGCTGGTTCGGAAGCTCCCTGTAGCTCACACTGACACGCGTGGCGTCACCTACTATATCATCGGTCGTAAGCGTAAAGTGAGCACCGGTCGGAAGCTCGACCTCGCCGTCGCGAAACTTGCCGATCCTGACCTCCGGTCCCTTCGTATCGAGCATTATCGCCACGGGGCGTCCGAGACGCTCACGCGCTGCCTTTATGTTGTCTATCGTTTTTTTGTGCTCCGCGTGGGAACCGTGAGAAAAGTTGATACGCGCAACGTTCATGCCGCATTCTATCATCTGCTCTATCATACGCGGACTGTTCGTCGCGGGACCGAGCGTACACACAATTTTGGTTTTCAGCATCTCAAACATCCTTTCGCGGCATCTCTCATATAATACCGTAACAAAAATTTTCGCCTTATATATTATAGTGGCAAATCAATCCCATTACAACACGGTTTTTATAATAAAATATTAACATTTTTGCACAGTATTATTCCTCTGCCGCAAAGGGTGATCCGAACGGTAAATTTCTATATATATAAATCGTAAAATGGCTTGACGCAACTTTGAGTTTAATGTATAATGCAGATAGAGCTCCGTCGAAGCGTATCGCGGAGACACATTTTTTCACTGTTGAAAGGATAAAAAAATGAAAAGAAAGCTACTCAGTCTGCTTCTCGCGGTTCTGATGATGATTTCGGCACTCCCGACGGTTATCATGGCAGAAGACGGCACTGACAATGACCTGCCGTTCACCGACGTTGCCAGCAACAACTGGTTCTACGGAGCAGTAGTGTCTGTTTATGAGAACAAGATCATGAAAGGAATTACGGAAACGGAATTCTCTCCAAACGGAAATGTGACCCGTGCAGAGCTTGTAATGATTCTGTTCCGTCTCGCAGAAGTTCCCACGCCCTCAGGATACAATGTCGATTTCTCGGACGTCGAAGAGGGAGCCTGGTACTATGATGCGCTCATGTGGGCATCTACGGTCACGGGAATCATCCGCGGATACTCAGACGGCACATTCCGTCCGAACGCTCCTGTCACCCGCGCGGAGATGGCGGCGATGCTCAATCGTTACTTTGACCTCGTCGGCATGAAGTTTGCAGAAAAGCCTGCACGCGATTCATTCACCGATGCGGACAGCATCCCGTCATGGGCAACGGAAGACATCGAGGCTATGCGCCTCTCCGGCATATTTGCTGGAGACGAAAACGGCCGCTGCACGCCGGATAACTCCGCGACACGCGCCGAAGCTGCTACTATGATTATGCGCTTCATGGACTTTAATAAGTTTGCTGTCGGTCTTATACTGAACGGAATATCTATAATTAATTATTCCTTCAAAGATGTTCTCGATGAGACAGATCTTACGGCAAGGGTAAAGGAAAAATCCGATCCGACCGGACTTGCCGAAACTGTAAAGTTCGATGACTTTGCCGCACTTGCAAAGGACATCAACAACATTGAATACGCCGTAATAGCACGCCGTTTTGTCCCCGTCATATACAGAAAAGGCGAATTCACGGTTGTACGCACACTGGAATTCATGTTTCAAAAGTTCGTCGAGCTGAAGCCCGACGGATCTGCAACCGAATTTTCGTACTCCGCCGCAGCAAATGAAAACGATATCATAACTGCAATAAACACCTTCAGCGAAAATAACGACTATTACTCAGTATCCATCAAGGATTACGCCGCACTTGCCGAGCGCCTTGCAGCTATCGCTCCCGGTGAGTCTGCCGCCGTGGATGTCACCGCCGTCTTCGTTCGCGGTAATGACACGCAGGAGCGCACATACTCCGTCACCTTTAAAAACACGGCGACGCTCACGCCCGCCGGCGAGTCAACCGCTTACTCGTTTGAAACCTCTGTAAATGCAACAGAGCTGCTCTCTGCCCTCAAAGCTTTCGCCGACCCCGACAACTGCTACGACGGCGTAAGCATCAAGAATTACGCTGCACTTGAGGAGGAAATATCTGCGATCGTCGGCGGTTCATCTAAAGCACTCGATGTCACCGTGATCTTCGAAAAGGGTGCAGTCACCGTCGAGCGCACATATTCTGTAACCTTTACGAATACTGCTGAGGCACCGGTAGTTGATGACCGTCCCGATGCCGATTCAGTAGGCATACTTTACGAGGACGCTGCCACCGGTCTTAAGATATCAAAGGCAAAGCTCATTGCAGGTAGTGACGGCATTGGTATTCTCGGTGAATCCGGCATAGGCACTCACGGTGCACATGAGAACAAGATTCTTCGTACGGATACAGGTGTCTATGCCGTATACGTAGTCGATGTGTACGATAAGCCGGACGGATATACCGATGCATCCGATATATTCCACGTTGTAAAGATCACAAATGACGGTGCAAAGATTCTCATGACAAGCGAATGCCCCAGAGCCTGGGGAAGCTGCCTTCCGAACATCATGGCAGGACGCGACGGATCTATATATGTGTCGGTACTTGCAAACCTTTATGAGGTCGCTTGGCTCAATATGTTTAAGATAGATGAGCGTACCGAACAGGTCGTCTCAGGAGCCGATGGAGAGAATCATCATGAGATTCCGTTCAAAATCAGAGGCGGAACGACTCACGGCTACGGATACTCAATGCCGATACTCGACCTTGAGAGCGGTAAGATCTACGGCTTCTACAATGCAGGAGATATCCCGGGATACATTGCATGGTTCATCTATGACATGGACACCGACACGTGGGACACCACCTGCCACTCTGTTGAGATTGAATACAGACTGGGATACATATGTGCATATCCGGATGGCAACGGCGGTTTCCGTTTCTTCGGTCAGCGCGATGTCTTCGGTGCTGCTAAGTCAGGATACATAGGACTTAACAACCATCTAGGCGTGGCTGACATTGTAAAGAGCAACGCCGGATATGTGTTCGATGCCATCTACTATTTCCATGTGCCGGATGCAACGAAGGATGAGTGCACTTATCAGACACTCTACGAACCCGACTATCGTGCGATATACGCTGCGAAGGTCAAAGTAAATCCCCGTATTCAAACGATAAGCTATGTCGGCGCTTCATACTACGGTGAGGGCGGTGTGACCTACCGTGACCTAGGCGGAAACGTCCACATTATATACACAAAAACGGAGGACTCTTCAAAGAACCACGCAATATACGATAAGGACGGCAACAAGATCTTCGACGAGAAGCTCACGCTCAGCGGCGGCAAGAAAGACTCATATACCTTTGCAATGGCTCAGGGCAAGAGCGGCAAGTATTACATACTCGTATGGAACACCACAGGATCCAGCAAGATGAAGTATGCCAATCTCGAAATTCTCTCTTCCGATGACGGAAAGACGTTCAAGAGTGAGGTTGCCACTATGGAAGTGCTGACCACGGAAGGCTCATTCACCGAAAAGAATCCTTTCGGCACCAAGCTGGTCATGGCAAGCCCGAGAAACGGTTCTGTTGCGGACGGAACACTTAACCTGCTGCTATTCCAAAGCTCTGACAGAATAACTGAACACGGCGAAACAGCCTCCAACTACTACTACATGACGGTTGAACTTCCGTAAACAGATAAAGCACGAGGCGGGTCCGGAGTTGGATATCCTCTCCGGACCCGCATTATGATTATATAAAACCTACAAGGAGAAAGTAATGAAAAATATTCTTGACAGGCGTCTGCGAACGGTCACGGCAGACAAATTTCACATTGAGCTTAATATGCCGAAGGACTACCCTGCAATCAAAGCGCGCCCCACAGAAGAAGGCGGCGTTCGCGACAGATTCTTCGCAGCAAAGGCAGAGCTTCCCGATGAGATAACCGTCGTGCGCCCGTTTGACCCTAACGGCTTTGCACACAACGCAGAGCACACTGTGCACGTTGCACCGAACGGCTGCGACGAGTGCGGCAACGGCACCGAAGCATCCCCGCTTGCAACACTTCACTGTGCGCTGCAGCGCGCACGCGGAACCGGCGGAGCCAAGATCGTATTGCACGGCGGAGACTACAATTTCGATTCTACCACCGTCGTAACCGAAGATATGTCAGGTACTGAGGAATCTCCCCTTATCGTCATGTCGGCTGACGGAGAGACTGCCCGCATATCTGCGTCAATACCGATCCCGCCGTCAGCATTCGCTCCCGTCACGGATCCAAAAGCCACCGCTCGTTTGAAGCCAGAAGCACGTGAGCATATTTATGTTGCCGATCTGCGCGCGCTCGGGATTACCGAGTACGGTAAGGTCGGATACGGCGGAGCCGTGCTTCAGTACAACAACGTTCCTCAGATACTTGCACGTTACCCCAACGTCGGCGAACCTCAAATCGTAATGAGTGAAAAAATATACGACGCAGGCGGACATGAGTATATGTCACCCGACAGCGAGAGCCGCCGAGGCGATGAACCTTGGGAGATCGGAATCACCGATCCGCGCTGCCTCGACTGGAAATGGGATGAGGATATATGGATCTACGGTGCACTCTATGCAGAGTGGGGACGCAAGTTCGCGCCTATCGGTGGTTTTGACCGTGAAAAGATGAGTATGCGCGGACGCCATGCATTTGAGTGGGGCGTTAAATATGAGCCGAGCAACGATTACTACTTCCTCAACGTTTTTGAAGAGCTCGACGCTCCGGGTGAATGGTACCTTGACCGCGCAAACGGACTCATGTATTTCTATCCGCCGTCCGGGAAGATCTCACCTGCCGACGATATCCGTTTTGCGGCACATGCCTGCAACCTGATCGAATGCCGCGGTGCATCAAACGTAATAATCGACCGAATTGACATGGGTCGCTCTATAGGAACGGCAATCCTGGTCCGCGACTGTCATCAGGTTCTGATCCAGCGCTGCCACGTCATCGGCACATGCGACGCTGGGGATGAGAACTCAGCTGCAGTTGATATCGACGGCGGATCACTCTGCGGTGCGGTTGCAAATACGGTCGAGCATTTTACAAATCGCGCAATGTCAGTAAACGGCGGCGACCGCGTAAATCTGATACCGTCGAACAACTTCATACAGAACTGCTTCATTATAAATCCTCACATTCGCTTCGGACTGTCAAGCAGTGGTTGCGGTAATGTTGTCTCACACAACTATGTCCGTGATACGACCACAGGCGACGGCGGACACAATGAGGGCATATTTGAATACAACATCGTCGAGGGTGGAGACACCGAAACACACGACACAGGTATGATGTACGTTGCGGGTGGCGGTTGCTCCTCGTGCGGCAACCATTTCAGATACAATTACTTCTTCGATTTTGTCGAAGGCGACTACGGTATATACTTTGACGACCTTTCGCGCGGAATGTACGCGTACGGCAACATAGTTGTCGGAAACGGTGCAAACGAGGACGGCACATGGCACTCAGGCGGGCGCAGCTACAATGCCCACAACGGCGGTGAGCATTGCTTCTACAACAACATCAGCATTGATGCCGGTTACTTCGCATTCGGCGGAGATATCACGTACTGGCTGTTCGACGCAAACTGGGACGGTCTGTACCCCGGAATTCGCGAAGCGTCCCTCGACAAGCGCACTGAGCGGTATATGGGACGAAACCCCACTTACCGCGATTATGTCGCAGCAATCGATCAGTATGAGGAAGACAAAAAGACGCCCGGGTACGTTAAGAAATCGGGATGGGCCGAGCGGCGGCTGCGCACACCTTGGTGCAACAACTATGAAAACAATGTCATAGTTCGTGCCGCAAGACCGTTTAAACTTGATAACGGCGAAGAAACGGCAACATCGCTCGATACAAACTACATAACGGATGAAGATCCCGGATTCGTTGACTTTGATGGGCGTGACTATAGGATTCGCCCCGATGCACCGTTGTTCAAAAAGATTCCGGATTTTGTACCGCCTCCGTTTGAAAAGATGGGACCGGTAGACGATTTCTCGTAAAGTAAATAAGAAAAAAGGACTCACGTTCATTTTGAAGTGGGTCCTTTTCTTGTATTATTCTCTGCTCTGATCAACAAGGCATATATCAGGGTCTTTTTATGTGCCTTGAGAATTGCATATTGCTATTCAGAAAAGAAATGAGAGGCGCAAGAGAAAATAGCGTATGATAATCATATCCGTCATCAAAGCATCTCAGCTAATTAACTAACGGTAAGTATGTTGTTTTAGCCGGTGGTTTCCTCCGATCTGCAAAAAAGAAGAAGCGGCCGTATGGACGCTTCTTCAAATTAGGAAAAAGAGCTCCCCCTGTTGGGCTCGAAC
>CAKSEM010000040.1 GCA_934446485.1 uncultured Eubacteriales bacterium
GGCAGCTGAAAGAGAAAGAAACGTTCATGCCGATGAGCGACCGCGTACTCAGACGCCGCGCGCCGGAGACCGTCCCGTTAGGGATGAACGCTCCCAGCGCGACGACCGCGTTCCGCGTGACGATCGGCACGGCACACAGTCATTCGGAAACCGCGACGGCAAAACGGGGTCATCCTTCCAGAGAGGGGGAGGCGGCACTCAGGGCGCACCCTACGCCGGGCGTGACAGCAGACCTGCCGGCGGCCGCTCTGACGGACGCCGTGATCAGGGACGTTCCGGCCGTCCGCAGAAGGAGCGCGGATACGGTCTCGATCGCGCGCCGCTGCAGCCGCAGCCGAAGCCGAACATCGAGTCCGGCATCGAACGCAAGAAAACGGGTAACGTTCGCGTCGTTGATACGCGCGGCTCTGACGTCAACCTCTCAAAGTATGATGAGAAGCTGAATCGCTTCGTCGCCGACACCGGAGATAAGGAGACGACAAAGCAGAAGCTCAAGAAACAGAATACACGTGACCGTTTCAGCCGCAAGAACGACAAGGAGCGCCAGGCTATGGAGAAGCTCCGCCGCGCGAACCTCGAGCGAGCAAAGAAACTGCCGCTCAAGGTATCGATCCCGGAAGAAATATCCGTCGGAGAGCTTGCCGGTCGCCTGAAGCTCACAGCATCCGATGTTATTAAGCGTCTCATGATGATGGGGGTAATTGCGACTGTCAATCAGGTGATCGACTTTGATACCGCATTCCTCGTTGCCGACGAGGTCGGGGCTGTCGTTACACGCGAGGTAACGGTTACGATCGAGGAACGCCTCTTCGGAGACGAAGAGCCCGACACAGATGACAAGCTCGTTCCGCGTGCGCCGGTCGTCTGCGTCATGGGACACGTTGACCACGGTAAGACATCGCTCCTTGACGCGATCAGAAATGCGCACGTCACCGAGGGTGAGGCAGGCGGCATTACTCAGCATATCGGTGCGTACAGAGTCAATCTCGACGGCCGCGAGATCACCTTCCTCGATACTCCCGGACATGAAGCGTTTACCGCAATGCGTGCGCGCGGTGCAAAGTCCACGGATATCGCGATACTTGTAGTTGCCGCAGACGACGGAATCATGCCGCAGACCGTTGAGGCTATAAATCATGCGAAGTCTGCCGGGATCGATATCGTTGTGGCTATAAATAAGATGGATAAGCCGGGTGCTAACCCGGAGCAGGTCAAGACGGAGCTTACGAAATATGACCTCGTTCCCGAAGAATGGGGCGGCGACGTTATGTGTGTTCCCGTGTCGGCAATTACGAGACAGGGTATAGACGACCTGCTTGAGAGTGTGCTGCTCGTTGCTGAGATGAAGGATCTTCGTGCCAATCCAGACAGGCGTGCTCGCGGACTTGTCATTGAGGCTAAGCTCGATCGCGGCCGCGGTCCGGTCGCAACCGTGCTCGTACAGAACGGCACGCTGCGCAGCGGAGATATACTGATCGCCGGAACGGCGGTCGGACACGTCAGAGCGATGCTCAACGATCGCGGGGAGGCTGTGTCCGAAGCAGGACCGTCGGTGCCGGTCGAGATCACAGGACTTTCCGAGGTTCCGATGGCAGGCGATGTTTTCAACGCTGTTGAGGATGAACGCATGGCGCGTGAGCTTGCCGATCAACGCCGCAACAAGACGAAGGAAGAGCAGTTCAGGCTCAATGCCAAGGCAAACCTCGACGACCTCTTTGCGCAGATTGCAGAGGGCGTCAAGGAGCTTTCGATCATTGTCAAGGCGGACGTCGGAGGCTCTGCGGAGGCAGTCAAGGCATCCCTTGAGAAGATTTCTACGGACGAGGTCAAGGTGCGCGTGATTCACAGCGCGGTCGGCGGTATTACCGAGAGCGATGTTATGCTCGCTGCTGCATCCAATGCCATCATAGTCGGATTCAACGTCCGTCCCGACAAGGGCGCGGTCGATTCTGCGGAACGGCAGGGCGTGGATATCCGCACATACAGAGTCATTTACGAGTGCATCGAGGAGATCACCGCCGCTATGAAGGGTATGCTTGCACCCACGTACCGTGAGGTACTGCTCGGACGTGCAGATGTACGCCAGACTATCCGTGTGCCGAATGTCGGCATAATTGCAGGTTCATATGTCACCGACGGTAAGGTGCAGCGTAACGCACAGATCCGTGTCGTACGCGACGGAATCGTGGTATTTGAGGATAAGATTTCATCACTGCGCCGTTTCAAGGATGATGTCCGCGAGGTTGCACAGGGATATGAGTGCGGTATCGGACTTGAGAAGTGTACCGACATCAAGGTCGGAGACGTGCTTGAGGCATTCATTATGGAAGAGATTGAAAGATAAGCAAAAGCCAAAACGGCGGACAGTTCAACCAAGGGGACTGCCCGCCGCTTTTTCGTATAAAAAAACCACCTGAGAGTAGCTGTGATGATTCCAAAAAGAGGATGAACGGTTTTTTACGGAGCGGAGATTTACTTGTGCAAACGGAGCCGTCGCCGAAGGCGATTGCAAGACTCTGTTTTTGCTACGCGAAACCGTTACAGGATTTCTGTTTGCGCTCGTTCTGTATTTTTTTTTGCAAATGAAAGGTGAATTCTCGCCGCAATCGCGGCAGTGAGGTAAAATTACAGGTGTCGAAATTTCAGTGGGTTTTCAGCCTGCAGGTTATTACGCTCTATAGCGATCAATCAAGCTTGTGTGCAATATTTGCCGTAAAAACGCCGTCGCAGTAAATGATCTGCGACGGCGTTTTTCTGATATTACTCTTTATTTATTTGTGTTGGCGCTGACTTTTTTAAGCAGCGATTTGATGGAGGCATTCGCGAGTTTTACCGATGCGTTGTAAGAAGACACGAGGCTTCCGCTGTCGCCGAGGCAGGCGTCGTTTATAACGCCTACGATCTCGCCCCACTGATAGGTATCGGCAAGGTCCACGACTCCGGAGCGGTATATGAGGTCGAGCATATCGCGTGACTCGGTGTCATAGGTGCTGCGCCCCTTGAGCGCCTTTTCGTAGTATGCCGGCTCAAGGTACTTAGCAGAAAGTGCTGCGAGCGCTTCTGTGATGTATGCGGTCATCTTCTCGTCCTTGATGTTCTGTGACACAAAGCATCCGCTGCCCCACCAAGCGCTGGAGTAGCTGATGTAATCCTTTTGTGCAGTATCCTTCTTCGGCATCGGGAGTATACCGAACTCAACATCGTATTCGCGCATTGCGGATGCGGCACCCATTGCCGTTGCCCAAAAGAGCACGGCATTGTCCTGGAAGGCCTTGTCTTCGGATTCATACGTGTCGTTATTTTTTGCAACTACATCACTGAAGACGGTAGCCTCGTCGTAGAATATCTCTGAGAGCTTATCGATGTAGTTGATCTGATCGCTGGTGAGTGCCTTCGGAATCGTCGGGTTTCCGTCCTCATCGCGGTCGCATATCTTGTAGCCTCCGCCGAAGTAGAAACAAAGTCCGCCGGCCGCACCGCCGAGGGCATAACGGTATGTGCCTGTGCCGCCCGGGATGACCGATGCAATTTCGACCATCTTGTCAATAGTCCATTCGCCCGATTTCACGAGCGGATACATATCCTCGATGCCGTAATTCTCGGCGATCTGTTTGTTGTAGAAGATGCAGTGAGGGTCGCCGTAGTAGGAGTTGGTGATCTTGCCGGTGAGGAAGTAGAGGTGCCCGCCGATCGAGAACATATCTTCAAGTCCCCCGGTCCACCAGTCACGATTCAGATCGATCCCATCGAGCGTATCCACTGGGCGTATGCATCCGGAGTTGAGCATGACTTGACCGCAGGTCATAAGGTTACCGAATATGAGATCGTATGACGATCCGCCGGAGAGGACATCCTGATGTACTCTGTCGGCTATCTCGGCGCCGGAGGTTTCATATCCGGAGCCGTCGGCGCCGACGTGTGTCATGTCAACATTGAATTTTTCTTCTACTTCACGATATCTGTTCCAAAGAGCATCGCTTTCGAGATTTCCCGTGATCTCTTCTTCAGTGGGCCACACGCCCTCGCCCCCCAGAACGGTGAACGTTGCGCCGTCGAAGTTGCAATCGGCGGCAAGCTTTCCGACATACGAGTCTATTTCTGCATATTCGGATTCGTTTGTGCCGGAGTCGGTTGCGGCGGATGTGTCTGTGGCTTTGATATCCTTCTTCTTTTCTTTGCTGCACGACACCGAGAACGGTAATGCGATGAGTAATGCCAGCATTAGTGCCGCGATCTGTTTGGCTTTCATATATACCTCCGGATAGAAATATTCCTTGTCTAAACATTATACCAAAACGGCATGATTTTTTGTATGCGCTTAGTGTACAAAAAATCTGCGGCGAATTTATGCAAATCGCCCAATCTTGTGCTGCGGACGGTCAGAAACGGTGCTGCCGTGCTTGCAATGTGAAGTAAAGTGTGGTAAAATAAATTAAACAGCGGAGCATCGGATTACAGGCTGCGGCGCGCACGTGTGACCGACGGTCACCTGTTGATCCGTATTTGCTACGGTACAGCGGAGAATGTATTAATGAAAGGGAGCTTTCGCACGGCGGAGGCTGCGGTTATAAATATGAAGATAACAGTAATCGGATGCGGCAGGTGGGGCTCGCTCCTCACGTGGTACCTTGATCGGATCGGTCATGATGTGACGCTTTACGGGCGCGAGTCCGACCCGTCGATGGTCAGGTTTATACGCGAGAGGCGGAACGATCTTCTGGAGCTTCCGGAATCGGTTGCGCTTACGACGGACATTACACGCGTCCCGGATTGCGATGCAATACTGATATCCGTGAATTCTCAGGGGCTGCGCGGGCTGCTCGGAGAGCTTCGCCCGCTCGGAATAAAGAATAAAATATTCATTCTCTGCATGAAAGGGCTCGAGATATCGACCGGTAAGCGTCTCTCCGTTGTGACGCGCGAGGAGGTCGATCCGTCTAACCGAGTTGCCGTATGGATAGGGCCTGGGCACGTGCAGGAGTTTTACGCCGGTGTACCGAACTGTATGGTCATTGACAGCGACAGCGAGGAGGTCAAGACCATGCTCGTCCGGTCGATGTCGAGCGACCTCATCCGTTTCTACTACGGCGGGGATCTGATCGGAAATGAGATCGGCGCCGCTGCCAAGAATGTTATAGGTATCGCCGCGGGTATGCTCGACGGACTCGGAATGTCGACCCTCAAGGGACCGCTCATGTCGCGCGGGACACGGGAGGTTTCGCGGCTTATCGAGGCACTGGGCGGCAAGGCGGTGTCCGCTTACGGACTTTGCCATCTCGGCGACTATGAGGCGACGGTCTTCTCAAAATTCAGTCACAACCGTAAGTTCGGCGAGAGCTACGTGCGCGGTGAGGAGTATACCCTGCTTGCAGAGGGGTACTATACTGCCGATGCAATACACCGACTTGCCGAGGAGCACGACATCGACATGCCGATATGCGAAGCGGTTTACGATATTCTGTACCGCGGAAGCGCAGCGTCGGACGCTCTTGAGCGGCTGTTCGGGCGCTCACTGAAGTGTGAGCTTCGCTGACCGCAGCTCTGTTGAAATTTGCGACTGCAGCAAGATCAAATACATGAGGCACCCGCCGCATATGCGGCGGGTGCCTCAGTTTTGCAGTATAAGCTCCGACTTTTGATCGGTGCGGATCATTCGTCTTTTCCGTCGCCGTCCGCTTCGGGACGGTTTACGTGAACGAGTATTTCGAGCACTCGCTGATTATCGACCGAAGTGACCGTCACATCGAGGTTTTCGTACTCAAACCTGTCACCCTCTACGGGAATATGACCGAGCTGCTCCATGACCCAACCGCTTACGGTATTCGAATCGGTTTCCGAATTCTCCGGAAGCTCAAACATTTCAAGCATTTCGTCGAGGTCGGCGCTGCACTTGATTTTGTATGTGTCGTCGTCCACCTTGGTGAACTCTTCGATCACCTCATCGTGCTCATCCCATATCTCTCCGACGAGTTCTTCGAGAATATCCTCCATCGTAACTATGCCGAGCGTGCCGCCGTATTCGTCGGTGACGACAGCGATGTGTGATTTCGTCTTCTGAAGCAGTTTCAGTATATAGCGTATCTTCATGGACGGCGTGACGTATACGGGCAGCTTCATGATATCGGAAAGCGGCTTGTCGGTCACTTGCGGACCGTCATAGAAGTCCTTTTGATGCAGTATTCCGATTATGTTGTCGAGTGAGTCTCGGTAGACGGGCAGCCGTGAGTATCCGGTGTCCGTAAATATCTGTGCGATCTCTTCCTTCGATGTGTCCTCCGAGACGCCGACGACATCGACACGCGGCGTTAGGATGTCCTCAGCCTCCTGCTCGTTGAACTCGACAGCCGATCTCAGAAGCTCGCTCTCGTCGCTGTCGATCTCACCGCCCTCCTCGACGGCATCGATAAAGGTGATGAATTCGTCCGACGTGATACCGCGCTCCTCGGGAACCTTGAAGATCTTTGAAAGCAGGCGGCGCCACAGCGAAAACAGCAGATTGACGGGGGTCAGAATGAACATGAGTATCCGAATGAGCGGAGCCGAAAATCTCGCGAATTTTTCCGGCGACTCTTTTGCAAGGCTCTTCGGCGAGATCTCGCCGAAGATGAGAACCACGACCGTTACGATGATCGTCGAAACGGTCGCACCGCCGCTTCCCTTGATGAGGCGCATGAAGAACACCGTCGCAACCGATGAGAGCGACAGGTTTACGATGTTGTTGCCGACGAGGATGGTTGAAAGGAGCCGGTCATAGTTTTCAGCCAGCGCAAGTACCTCCTCGGCGCGGCGGTCGCCTTTATCGGCGAGCGTGCGCAGCCTCGTTCGGTTCATCGTTGAGAACGCAGTCTCCGTCGCCGAAAAGTACGCCGACAGGATTACGAGGCAGATCATTATAATTATTGTTGTAATATCGCCTGAACTCATATTAGGCAATTATCCTCCTGTGATAATAAATAGATAAGCGTATGCGGTGCGGGGTATCAGCACCGAAGGCAGGTATCGTGCATCACAGGAATACCGATGCCGGGACCGACGAACTGTCGGCGGCACAGCGTGAGCTTTCCGTTCCACTCCGGCATCGCCGGAAGCGTGAGAGTAGATCGGGGAGGTTCGTCCATATTCTGAGTGTTGGTTTTTCGGATGTGTCCTTTGTCCCGCGGAGATGTCAGATAACGCGGCTTGAAGTCGGGATAGAGGTTTCGCATTCGCGGAGAGCCGGCTCTCAATTTGCACATCGACCGTGTCGTTCTGCATACCGGCGCCCCTTTAATATTTATTCTGTTCTTATACGGGACATGAAGATGCCCCGCCGATTGCGCCGAGCTTTCGAGGGTGCGCATATTCGCACAGCCCGAAACTTGGCGTTTCTGTGCGGCAGAGCGCATCGCTCTGCCGCACATTTTGATCAGTTCTTCTTCAGTGCCACGGCTGCTTCAGCCTTTGCGGCAATAGCTTCCGCATCAAGACCGAAGTACGAGACGAGCTCCTTTGCAGGGCCGCTGCGCCCGAATGTATCGTTTACGCCGACGCGCAGCACCGGAGTCGGGCACGCCTCTGAGAGGCACTCTGTGACGGCGGAGCCGAGTCCGCCGATGATCGTGTGCTCTTCGCACGTGACGACTGCTCCGCAGCGCCGTGCTTCCGCTATGACAAGTTCGGAATCGAGCGGCTTTATCGTCGGAATGTTAACGACCGACGCCGAGATCCCGCGTTCTGCGAGCAGCTCGCGAGCTGCAAGCGCCTGCTCGACTTCAATACCGGTCGCGATGAGAGAAACGTCGTTGCCTTCGGCAAGGCGTACGCCGCGCCCGATCTCGAATCGGTAATCGTCTCCGAATATGACCGGAACCGCCATTCTTCCGAAGCGGAGGTATACGGGACCGTTATATTCGATCGCTGCCTTGACAGCAAGGCGTGCCTCTACGGCATCGGCGGGGTTCAGTATTACCATTCCGGGAATGGTGCGCATCAGGGCGATATCCTCGCAGCACTGGTGTGTTGCACCGTCCTCGCCGACGGTGATTCCCGCGTGCGTCGCACCGATCTTGACGTTGCAGTGCGGATATCCGACGGAGTTTCTGACCTGCTCGAACGATCTTCCTGCTGCGAACATCGCAAAGGAAGATGCGAACGGGATCTTTCCGGTGAGCGAGAGTCCGACGGCAACGCCAATCATGTTATTTTCGGCAATCCCGCAGTCGAAGAATCTTTCGGGAAATGCCTTCTTGAAGATACCGGTCTTCGTTGCGGCGGCAAGGTCCGCATCGAGCACGACGAGGTTGTCGTATTCGGCACCGAATTCGGCGAGCGCCTTGCCGTACGCTTCGCGTGTAGCTATTTTATCAGCCATATCAATATGTAACCTTCCTGACTGTCCGCGGCGCTGGACTGCACCGTACAGCGGCGTGAATGAGTGGATTTAGAGCAGGACGCTCTGCTCTTCACGCTGACATTCGAGAGAACTCGCAGATCATCTCTCGCCGAGATCGCGCATTGCGATCTCATACTGCTCCGCATTCGGAGCGGCACCGTGCCATGCGACGTTGTTCTCCATGAACGATACGCCGCGCCCCTTGACACTGTGTGCGATAATTACGCTCGGGCGGTCGTGGCAAGCCTCGGCCGCCGTGAACGCTGCCTCGAGAGATTCAAAATCGTGGGCATTTGCTTCGAGCACGTTCCAGCCGAACGCGCGGAATTTTTCGTCGTGAGGCGTGGGATCCATAACTTCGCTGATCGGTCCGTCTATCTGGAGTCCGTTAAGGTCAACGATCCAGCAGAGATTTGAGAGGGAGTAATGCGACGCGAACATGGCAGCTTCCCATACCTGCCCCTCTTCGGTCTCTCCGTCGCCGAGAATTGCGTAGACTCTGTAATTTTTTCCGTCAAGCTTTCCGGAGAGCGCCATTCCGCAGGAAACGGAGGTGCCCTGACCGAGTGAGCCCGATGACATATCGACGCCGGGTGTGTGTTTCATGTCGGGGTGTCCCTGAAGATAGCTCGATGTCTTGCGGAATGTTTTCAGATCCTCCACGGGGATGAAGCCGCGCTGTGCAAGCACGGAATAGAGTGCGGGAGCGCAGTGTCCCTTTGAGAGGACGAGACGGTCGCGATCCTCCGCCTTAGGGTCCTTCGGGTCTACCGTCATCTTTTCAAAGTAGAGGTAGGTGAGCAGATCTGCGATGGAGAGCGATCCGCCGGGGTGTCCGGAGGATGCAGAGTAGACGGCGTCGATGATTCCGACTCTGACCCGTCTCGCAGTCTCCTTCAGACAGTCGATTCTTTTTGCGTCCATGTATTCTGATCCTTTCGCCGGGCGGCCTTCTGTCCGCCCGATTGAATTTGCAGTGCTGTTGTGCGGCGGATGCCGTCGGCACCGACCGATATACAGATATATCTATTTTAATATATTTTGCCGCATATGTCAACCTCGAATTTGAAACGCCCCGCCGTGCCGTCCTTTGCGGTGACTATTGATGCTTCACACCGCAAAGCCTTGGCGATTGCGGTACTCTCCGGTGCGCCGTGTATGCAGACACACGATTTTCCGTGAGCGCCACTTGACAAATCCTGCGGGGGGTGATATACTTTTACAAAAGGCTACGACGGAGAGTAGTAGGCTGACGGCAGTTTCAAAGAGAGCGGCGGGGCGGTGTGAGCGTCGCAGACGTGCTGCGCCGAAGTCGCTCCCGAGCCGCGACTGTGAGCGGACAGGGTCCGTAGCTGTCGCCGCATACCTGCGTTACGGGTTATGAGCTGTGTGCGGCGACATGCCGCATGAAGTCAGGTGGTACCGCGCCGATATGCGTCCTGATACGTCAGGACGCTTTTTTGTTTTTTTGCAGCGCTTTTTGTATTTTCCGTTTTATCTTTAATAAAAAACGTTTGTATAAGATAATATCTGCTGCGGCGCTTGGGATTCGTGTAAAAGTATCTGACGTTCGCTCGACTTTCATGTTAAAAATGACGCGTTATCGTTCGAAAGACGAACATCAGAACATCATATTTTATTTTTTATTTCATCGGCGATAATGTGCCCGG
>CAKSEM010000041.1 GCA_934446485.1 uncultured Eubacteriales bacterium
TACCCGGATATGTCTTTATCACAATATCGTTCAGGGAATGCTCAATGCTTTTGATAGAGCCGTCGATCGCGCGGCTGTAGACGTGACGGTTCTCCGTGTGAGTCGAGCCCGGAACCACATATTTATATGCACCGGTATCGGTCATAACCTTAAGGAGCTTAAGCTCGCGTATATCACGTGATACCGTAGCTTGAGTAACGTCATACCCGGCAAGCCTGAGCTTATCGATCAGCTCCTCCTGCGTTTCGATATTATAGTTTTCGATTATCTCCAGAATTTTGTTGTGTCTCTTGGTCTTCATTTCAGCATTGCCGCCTTTCTATAGATCAGAAAAGTAAAATAATTAACCGATTTATCTTAGCTTTGCCCTGAGAGTTGCAAGGAAGCTGTCGTTCTTCAGTCGGACGAGCCGAGCCTTTGACGGTGAACGTGACAGTGTGACCGTATCTCCGAAATCGAGCCGCTCAGCTCTGTGACCGTCAACAGTGATGTACACCGAGTTTCCGCCGGCGCACACACCGGATATTCCGATGACCGAATCTCCCGGGACTATAACGGGGCGATTATTCAATGAATGAGGACAGATCGGCGTGAGACAAAATGCATCGAGCACCGGTGAAAGTATCGGTCCGCCGGCCGACATTGAATACGCAGTGGAGCCGGTCGGCGTCGCGACGATCATACCGTCGGCACGGCACTGCTCTATTATAACACCGTCGCAGAAAACATCAAATGTAAGCAGCCTTGCCACAGGTCCGTTTGAGAGGACGATATCGTTGAGTGCTGTCGGCATCGATATATGCGCTCCGTCGCGGCGCACTATCCTGCAGTCGAGCATCATGCGCTCTTCAATAACATATTCACCGTCAAGTATACGCGAGAGCAGTTCGGTATCGGTGCTTTCAAGCTCGGCAAGATACCCGACCCTTCCGAAATTGATTCCGAGCATAGGTATCCCGAGAGGAGCCAAGTGAGCTGCCGCACTTATGATCGAGCCGTCACCGCCGAGAATAAGAGCCATATCAGAGCGCGGAGGCACGGCATCTGTGCCGATGTCATACATACGCACGGCACAGGAGCGGCTTTTAAGGTATTCGATGAGCTTTGGAAGATACACCGGATCGCTGCACTTTTCCCGGTTAACGATCAGAATTATACTGTTTATTCTATTCAAAAAACGACACCCCCGTTAGGAATAGACGACTGTGCGGATATCTTCCGGCGAGATCTTCAAATCTCCCGATCCGTCCTTATGTGACATGTAAAGAAATTCGGTATTGCCGTCGCCGCCGCTGATCGGCGAACGCATCAGATCCGTAACACAGAATCCCGCCGCCGCTGCCGCTTCAAGAATTTTTTCGATCGCGCGGCAGTGCTCGCGCGGGTCACGAACAATGCCGCTCTTACCGAGAGACCCGGGACCGCATTCAAACTGAGGCTTAATTAGACCGATATATACACCCGACATTTTCAGTATTGATGCAATAGGAATCAGCACATAGCTTTGCGAAATAAACGAGAGATCGGCAACTGCCATATCGCACAGCTCGCCGAACGATTCCGCAGACAGAGAACGCGCGTTGAAATGCTCCATTGATATAACGCGCTCGTTGCTGCGCAGCGACGGCACGAGCTGGTCGATGCCGGAATCGACAGCATAAACACGTTCTGCACCGCCTTTCAGCAGACAGTCGGTAAAACCGCCGGTAGACGCGCCGATGTCGGCACATACGAGTCCCTTCGGTGATACGCCGAAGGTGTCAAGTGCTGCCGCAAGCTTGATCCCGCCGCGGCTGACAAACGGAATAGCGTCGGTTTCGACGCACACATCGTCCCCTTCGGATACGCTGTACGCGGATTTTCTGATCTCCCGTGAATTTACGCAAACGGCACCGGATTCTATGAGGGCACGCGCACGGCTGCGCGAAATATCCGGAAAGTTCGCCGCAATATAAGAGTCAAGCCTCATAGCACAGCAAACCGTTATTTCTTGCGCGACATCAGCCATATCGCAAGCTGCGACAGAACATCGCTTCCCGGGTATTCCGATACGGCATCGATTGCAAGTCTCGTGACGCGATACTCTTCATCCATCGCCGCATCGAGACCCATAAATGATGTCACCGTCCGTTTGTCATTTCTTTCATCGCTCCCGACCGGCTTTCCGAGTTCTTCCGTACTGCTCGTTACATCAAGGATGTCGTCGTGTATCTGGAAAGCAAGTCCCAGATTCTGCGCATAGTCCTTAATACGTCGGAGAGTCTCCTCAGTCGGAGTATCGTTTGCCGCAAACACGCCGAGCAGGCAGGCGGCTTCGATAAGTGCTCCCGTCTTAAGTGAATGAAGCTTACGAAGGTCATCATACGATAGAGCTTCATGGAGAATATCGATCTCCTGACCGCGGCACATACCGTGATATCCTGCAAGATTTGAAAGCGCTTCGGTCGCACGTCTTACGGAACGGTCAGACACTGTGCTGTTCGCAGCAACCGTTCGGAAGGCAAGCGTCAGGAGCGAGTCGCCCGCAAGCAGAGCTATCGCCTCACCGAACTTTTTGTGGCATGACAGCTTGCCGCGCCGCATAGCATCGTCATCCATGCACGGCAGATCGTCGTGGATGAGCGAATACGCATGGACCATCTCAATAGCGCAGGCGTATGGCATTGCAGCCTCGGCACACCCTCCGAACATCTCGGCAAAGCTAAGCGTCAGAAAGGCGCGTATCCGTTTACCTCCGCCGAGGAGCGCATAGCGCATAGCTTCCGTCAGTGTAGACGTGTCTGATGGATCAAAGCATCCCTCAAGCGCCCGTTCAATCTCCAGGGCGCGCTCGGACAGAATATCAGCTATATTAAGTATCACAGATGTCACCTCAATTCATTGCTTCCTCAGTGGCGGAGCCGTCGTCACCGAGTTTCAAACGCACAACCTTCTGTTCGGCAGCATCGAGCTTGCTGTTACACAGCTTGACAAGCGATATGCCCTCTTCAAAGAGCGATAGCGACTCATCGAGCGGAACATTTCCCGACTCGAGCAGCTTTGCAGTCTCTTCAAGACGTGCCAGCGCTGCTTCAAACGTAAGCGACTTTATCTCTTCACTGTTCATAACTAAACCTTTCTCATGCTTCCGCTTTTCGGACTTGCCGAAAGATCGGATAACTTATTTGGAACTGCCCGTTTCCGAATTCGGATGGAGCGCAACCACATTCGCATCAGCCGAACCGTCCGCGGTGCGGAATGTTACGCAATCGCCGATATTCAGCTGCGAAACCGATTTGATCAGGTGACGCTCTCCGTCATACACTGCACTGTAGCCGCGCGATATGACCGACAGCGGATTAAGCGCTTCCAGCTTAGCTGCAACCCTCCCGAGAGACAGCTTTGCATCGGCGACACGCGCCCTCTCGGACGACACGATGCGTTCCGAAGCAAACAGTACCGCCATCCGTCGGTCATCTATCAGGAGCTTCGGATCCGACAGATGTCTCGTTGATGAAAGATAACGCAGTCGCTCACGAAGTGATGTAATTTTTTGTGAAATGAGACGGGATTCAAATTTCACAACATTGTCGAACTTCATCTTCAATTCTCCGGTTTCGGGGACGGCGAGCTCTGCTGCCGCCGACGGAGTAGGCGCGCGGCGATCTGCGACAAAGTCGCAGATAGTAAAGTCGGTTTCATGTCCGACCGCCGATATAACCGGAATCTCAGATCGCGCAACCTCGCGCGCGAGAGTCTCATCGTTGAACGCCCAAAGATCTTCTATCGATCCGCCTCCGCGCCCGATTATCAGAACGTCTGCCGAGTGTGTTCGGTTGAAGTATCTGACGCCTTCGATCAGCGAGTGCGGTGCGTCGGGGCCTTGTACGAGTGAAGGATAAAGGATTATCTTAGCATACGGAAATCTTCTTCCCGTAACGTTTATCATGTCGCGGATCGCCGCACCGGTGGGCGATGTTATAATGCCGATACGCGCAGGTATCTTCGGGATCTGTCGCTTTCGCGAGGCATCGAAAAGTCCCTCTGCCTCAAGCCGCTTCTTCAGCTGCTCATATGCTATATACAGCGCTCCGACACCGTCAGGCTCCATCGCATCGGCATAAAGCTGATACTGACCGTCCCGGACGAATGAAGTGACCCTTCCGTGCGCTATTACCTTCATTCCGTTCTCAGGTACAAAAGCAAGCCGCGATGCGGATGAGCGGAACATGACGGAACGTATGAGGCTCTCTTCATCTTTAAGTGAAAAATAGAAATGTCCCGTGGAATGATTCTTGAAATTAGATATCTCTCCCTTTACCCACACATCGGTCAGAGCGGGTTCCGAGTCGAATATTCCCTTTATTTTCGAATTCAGTTCAGATACGCTCAGCGCACTGTGCGCATTTTCATTCTGCAAGCGACTCACACCTCCCGTCCGACAACGCTCCTTTGATGAAGAAGCGCACCGGCTGCAGCAACGCCGACCGCATTGTCGGCAGACAGCGGCGGCTCAGCAAACGATCCTAAGTCAGAAAGACGCCGTCTGATATATTCGGAGCTCATAACACCGCCGGCAAATATAACCGGCATATCGCCGAACATTCCGCGCGCCGCCGACACGGCGGAGCGCAATGACCTCGCGATATATTCAAGGACGAATGCCGACACGTCCGACTGACCGAACCCGTCCGATATCATTCGTTCCGCGAGATTTTGGAGCCCTGATAAATTAAAGTCAGCTCCCTTAACGGAGACGCGGCTTACACGCGGTGTGTCCGACAGACCCAGAGCCGCGCGGTCAAGCTCGGGTCCGCACGGGAACTTAAAGCCGAGCTTTACACCTATCCTGTCGATTATCTGTCCGGCGTTAGCGTCCTCGCTGCCGCCTATCCGCGAAATATCAATAATTGCATCTTGTGACGGTACAACATGAAGTATATCGGTCGTTCCGCCGGAGACGTGGAGTGCAATATATTCGCTGTCAAACATATGCGACAGCGGAATACGCCCGTCGTTTGCAGACAGAGTGGCAGCAATAACATGCCCCACCTGATGCGACGTTTCATACAGCGGCACACCGAGTACCGCTGCCGCTCCGGCAGCAGCAGCACGCCCCGCAAGAAAGCACGGCATATATGATCCCGAAGCCGATCTCGGCGACACCGAACACGCAACGCCCGCTATACGTAAGGTCGTATCGGCAAGAACCGTTCTCAGCCGTTCAGCAGCTCTCGGAAGGTTTTTAATGTGCGAAAACACGGCATCGCTCTGACGCAATCCGACCTCTCCCGTCTTTACGGGAAGCGGTTCCTTGATGTTTGCAAGGATCGAGCCGTCACCGTCACAAAGGGCAACCGAGGTGGTGTAATTACTCGTGTCGAATCCCAAAAAAACGTCACTCATATATCCCTCCGCAGAGGCGCATCAAAGGCGCCCGGCTTCACGGGCTATCCTGTTTAAGATACCGTTTACAAATGCAGGCTCCTGTTCATTGCCGTATTTTTTTACAAGCTCGAGAGCTTCGTTTATTGCCACCTTAGGCGGAATATCTGTGCACAGCAGCTCATAAATAGAAAGCCGCAGCGCCGTGCGCACAACGCCGGACATACGAGACGCGCTCCAGTTTTTAGAGTCTTTCTCGATCATGGCATCCGCTTCCGAAGTAAAGCCGACCGCGCCGACAAAGGTATCGTGTGCATATCCCGAAGTCGGTATTGATTCGCCGTCGTCATAAAATGACGAAAACTGCTCCTCGGCGGAGGCTTCGCGGTTATAATCTACTGCATACAGCATTTGGAATACACGCTCTCGGCGGTCGTTCTTGTCATTTCCGAATTCGGTCATATATAGTCAGCCTTTCCGTATGCCGCGCGTGAGGCAGCACAGTTAATTTCGGCACAAATGTGCGCTCATGTATATTCACTAATAATTATACATCAGACTTATCCGTTTGTCAATGGAATCGGCACGGACTTTTACAATTTGCCGTAAATATGTGAAGCGGGCTGCCGATCGTGGCAGCCCGCTTCTGCAATCAAAATTAAGTTACGCCGCCTGCTGCGGCGTGTTTTGAAGCGAACGCCTCACAGATTCCGCCGAGCGTCGTGTTCGTCATGCGGTACGCCTCTCCTGCGTTGGAAACGCCGAAAGAGCTCTCATAAAGCCCGTAGGACGACGGATCGGCAATTGCCGCTTCAAGCGGTATTACGTCGTAATTTGTCTTGCCGGATGCGGCACTGTAGTATCTGTGAACCCAAAGCGGTATGGTCTCTACAGCGTTCAGTTCGCACCGACCGTCGCCGTAACGGCGAACGGTCAGTCTGACGAAGAGTCCGTTCTCGGTGTATTCTTTATTCGCGGTATCTCCGAGGGTCAGGCGATTCTGGTTTGAGATGAGATTGCCGAGCGAATAGAAGCAAAGTGTGCTATGTGAGGGATCTGTAGTCGAATTAAGGATCTCGGCATCCTGTATGACGTGCGGGTGACCGCCGATTATGACATCCACACCGAGGTCACACAAGCGCTGCGCAATTGCCGCCTGCGCGGCATTGTGCTGCAAACTGTATTCATCTCCCCAGTGGATGAAATAGATAATGAGCCCTGCACCCTCATTCTTCAATTCCGCAATACGGTTTTTTGTCTGTGAATAGAAGTCCTCCATCAGTGAATCGTTGAAGATATCAAGGAGCGGAAGATCTTCGTCGGCGATCGTTATACCGTTTATAGTCCTCGGAACCGTATTTCCGTATGCGATATCGTTTGTGCTGTTGAGCATGCCGATAACCGTGCCGTTCACATTTACGGTGCGGTACGTTCGCTCGGATGTGTTCGGCCTTGCTCCGATATAGTCAACACCCGCGCTGCGAAATACCTCCTGCGTACGCACGACGCCGGCATGTCCGGTGTCGTAGCAGTGGTTGTTTGCGAACAGCATCATATCAAAGCCTGCGGAGGTCAGCGCGGTAAGACCGCTGTCTGGTGAATTGAATGCAGGCCACCCCGTGTACTCATAATCAGGCCCCGCCAGCGTCGTCTCAAAGTTCACTACCGCATAATCCGCTGCCGAAACTATGCTCTTTACATACCGATATGAAGGCGAAAAATCGTATGCTCCGCTTACCGAATCATATGCAGATTCGATCTGCGGTGAATGGTACATGACATCACCTCCGCAAAGGAGCGTGATATCCGTATATGAGTCGGGATCGACCGTCGGCGTTTCCGTAGCCGCAGCCGGGAGTGCGGTATCAGTCGTATTACCGCCGGTTGCTGTGCCTCCTGCGGGAGAACTGCGCGTCATTGCAGATGCCCAAATTACTGCAAATATAGCCGTAACTATCAGCATCGCGATCAAAAGCTCTCCGAGAGGAAACCTTCCTTTAGAAGCCGGCATACGACCCCCGCGCTCCTGCGGACGTCGCTCCGGGCGTCCCCTCATATTCATATTACCGTTCATAAGTCATTCCTCTCTCCGACACGATGGCGGATGTTTATGTTTCAGTGTTTATGGGTCTATTATATCAAACTCGCACGTAATTTGGAAGTACCTGAATGAAATTTTCCTCTGCTGCCGTCATAAGCATTCGAAAACCGATACGTTTTTTACAAAATTCATTTTATGATCATCATTACCGTTTGAATAACATTGTAGACATAATTAAATTTACATGGTATAATTCTCACATATACGGACGTTAAACATCCGCACAAAGAAACAGAACGGAGACGATGCCGCATGAACATTAAAAACGAACGCGAGCGTATTATACGTGAACTGCTCGACACCACCGAATGTGAATTCACAGACGAAGAGCTGATACATCAGCTGATCTCCGTAAAGATTACGGAAAATTCCGAATCAAAGCGGCCGAGCTTCGGCGCGCGTGTTTCAGATGCCGTAGCGCGCTTCGCCGGAAGTTGGGCATTTATATTCAGCTTCATCGCGATAATGGTGATCTGGATGGTCGTCAATGTTGCAGCGGGCACCCGCGCATTTGATGCATACCCGTTCATTCTTCTGAATCTTGTTCTTTCCTGCATCGCCGCGGTTCAGGCACCGCTCATCATGATGAGTCAGAACCGACAGGAAGCGAAAGACCGCGAGCGAGCAGAAAACGACTACAGAGTAAATCTGAAGAGCGAGCTCATACTCGATGACATTCACGAAAAGCTTGACCGAATAATCGAAGATCAAGCCGCGCTTTCACAAAGGCTTGCCGAAATCGAACGTACCATGACCGACAGCTCTTCGGATAAATAATTCAGCGGAGGCACCTCACGGCGCCTCCGCTCTTCTTTATCTTCCGGATGCCATATCGTTCTTTCCGCGTGCACTCTCGGCCCCGGGAGTTATTTCCCCTGCCCTCATCAGAGCAAATTTGGTGAGAGTAGGTCCGATAAGCTCATATACCATTACCGAGAACAGTACAAGATTGCGTATGATCGTCCCGTCTTTTCCGAGGGACTCAGCCATGACCGACATGCCTAGCGCTACTCCCGCCTGCGGCAAAAGAGTTATACCGAGATACTTTACGATATTCGGGCAACAATGCACGAGACGCGAACTCCATGAAGCTCCGATATACTTTCCGACCGAGCGTGCGACAATATAGATAAGCCCGATCCCGATAACCGTAAGATTTGCAATTACACCGAAGTCAAGCTCGGCGCCGCTGAACACAAAGAAGAGGATATAGAGCGGCGCGGTCCACCGATCGGTTCGGTCCATGAGCTCCTCGGACACATCGCATATGTTGCAGAAGACCGTACCGAGCATCATACAGGTAAGCAGAGAAGAAAAACCTACGTGTATCGGACCGAGGTCAAACTCAAGCTGCGTCACGGCAACCGTCAGGAGCACAAACGTTATGGAGAGAGACATACGTTTGCTGCGAGACTTGAAGTAACGCTCCGCAGCATTGAATATGAACCCCATGACAAATCCCAGCGCAAGTGATATTGCAACCTCTATGAGCGGCTCGGCTATTACCGAGAGCACATCAACGTGTCCGCTTGTGATCGAGCGCGCGATGCCGAATGAAATTGCAAAGATCACAAGTCCCACCGCATCGTCAAGTGCAACTATGGGAAGCAGAATATCGGTAACGGGGCCCTTTGCCTTGTACTGCTTCACCACCATAAGCGTCGCTGCCGGAGCAGTTGCGGCTGCGATCGCTCCGAGCGTCAGAGCGGATGGGATCGAGAGGGTGTCGGGAATTGCAAAGTGGAGAGCTATGAGCACCGCATCGACGAGCACTGTTGCCGCGACCGCCTGGATTATACCGATAATCGTAGCCTGTTTTCCGTTTTGGCGAAGCTGAGAAAGACGGAATTCGTTGCCGATTGCAAACGCAATGAAGCCCATTGCTGCATCAGAAATGATTCCAAGGCTTTTCACCTCGGCAAGCGTCGTAAATCCAAGCCCCTGAATTCCGAGCCTGCCGAGGCAGAACGGGCCGATCAGGATACCTGCAATGAGATAAGCGGTAACCGCGGGGAGACCCAAATGTTTAGCAAGACGTGACATGAAAAGCCCCGCAAGGAGCGATACCGAAATTACAAGAAGTGTTTCCATTGTTATGTTTTCCTTTATTTATCCGCCGCTGTTCATCCCACCATGAGGCCGTCACACTCAGCCAGTGCAGCACCGATAACTGTGCCGAAACGTGAGTTTTCCGGGATCATGAAATTCATATCGAACATGCGGTTGAGAGTTGCAAATATATCAGGTGCCTGTGCGACACTCGAAAGATTCCCGGTCAGCACTATGTCGCGAAGTCCGCAGCCGCGCGCCGCAAAGATCGAAACCATGCCGATCGTTTCAAAGACCATATTGATAATGCCGAGAGCTATGTCGTGTTTGTTTGCAAGGTCGCTTATATTACCGAAATTCGAAGCGGTCGTAGTGTCGGTAAAGCCCGGAATCTTATCGTTGTTGATGAGATCGCCGATTCGCAGATCGATCCTGTCAAGAGATCCTGTCCGTGCAAGGT
>CAKSEM010000042.1 GCA_934446485.1 uncultured Eubacteriales bacterium
ATCTGACGTTTCGGGATCGCGGTTGATCTCGATTTCGGTGTACTCGCCGTCGCCGATCTTTCCGTCTTTAACAACTGCGGAGGAATCTGCCTTCTTAACGACGGTCGATGTAGCGCAGTTGCCGGCAGCGTTGAAAGCGCCTGCGGACACGGAGACGATCACCATCGACAGCACGACCATGGCTGCAAGTACGATGCTTGTAATCTTCTTCATACTTTAGAACCTACCTTTCAAAAAAACAGAATGATTCTGTTCAGATTAAGTTGATTGTACCACAGACAAAAACTGATTGCAATAGGTTTAACAAAAAAACTTCTAAAAATTTTATCCAAATTCAATACACTCACAAAAGATGAACAGAAAATCGCCCGAAAACAGAAAATTGTCCCCCGAAAATTCCGCACACACCTTGAAAGGATAGGACTTATATGGTATCATTAATTATAGGTAATAAATATATTTCCATAAGAGGTTCAAGACACAGATGAAGCTTACCGAGATTCTGAACGGCGGCAGACCGTCGCTGTCATTTGAAGTTTTTCCTCCGAAGAACGATACTGCGTTTGAGTCCGTGCGAGAGGCGACAGAAGAGATAGCCGCTCTCCGTCCGGCATTTATGAGTGTGACTTACGGTGCCGGCGGAGGGACGAGCCGCTACACACTGAGCGTGGCGGAAAATATAATGGAACACTACAGAGTTCCGATGCTTGCCCATCTTACGTGTGTTTCTTCGACTGCGGAGACTGTGAGAGCGCAGATAGAGGATATGAAGCGTGCGGGAATTGAGAACGTCATGGCACTGCGGGGCGACCTGACACCGGAGCGTGAGTCCTCCGACCGTTCGACGTGGTACTATCGTCACGCGATCGACCTTGTGCGCGAGTTGAGAAACAGCGGAGCGGACTTCTGCATCGGCGGTGCGTGCTATCCCGAGGTGCATCCGGAGAGCCGGAATCAGGCGGAAGATATACGCTATCTTCGCGAAAAGGTGGATGCGGGCTGCTCATTTCTCACGACCCAGATGTTCTTCGACAACAACCTGCTCTATAGCTTTCTTTATAAAATACGCGAGGCGGGGATCACGGTACCCGTCGTTGCGGGCATTATGCCGATCACGAGCGGCACGCAGGTGGAGCGCGCGATACGGCTGTCGGGCTCGTTTATGCCGCACCGCTTTGCAAGTCTCGTCGATCGCTTCGGCTCTGACCCGCGTGCGATGAAGCAGGCAGGTATCGCTTACGCTACGGACCAGATAATCGACCTGTTCGCAAACGGCATCACGAATGTGCACGTATACTCGATGAATAAGCCGGATGTGGCACGCAGGATATGCGAGAACCTCTCGGACATACTGAGATGAGCGGTGCAGTTATGATACGCTCGCTTCCCGAGCCTCCGTTGAGGATCAGGGAGGCGCTTCGGTACAGCGGAGCGGACGAGAGCTTTTCGGCAGAGGCTGCGGACTGCTTTGATGAGTGCTGCGGCGTACTCAGGTACGACGTGTGCTTTGAGCGTCTGCCCGTTCGACGGTGCGGAGATGTGCTCGATCTAACCTTTGCCGAGACGGACAGCCGCGATCTCGGAGTGTGCCTTGCGCATTGTGACGAGATCATAATCTTTGCTGCGACCGTCGGCATCGGCATCGATCGGCTCATATCGAAGTACAGTGTGATCTCGCCGTCGAGAGCCGTGCTTTTGCAGGGGCTCGGGGCAGAGCGGATCGAGAGCCTGTGCGATGCGTTCTGTGACGGTATCGATGAAAATGAGCCGAACGGCATCCGCCCGCGGTTCAGCCCCGGATACGGCGACTTGCCGCTCGAATTTCAGCGCCGCATCTTTGATGCACTCGATCCGCCGCGGCGGATCGGACTTTCGCTCAACGGAAGTCTGCTTATGTCGCCGTCAAAATCGGTAACGGCGATCATAGGTATAATCGGCGACAGCACCGATCGACCGTCTGCCGCCCAATAATCCAAAGGAAAGGTAAACTACATGGAATTTACGGTAAGAATAGCTGACGGCGAGGTCTGGTACGGTCCGTCATCAAAGCACGGCATGAAGATGCCGCACGGGGCGGAGAGCAATTATTCCGTCAATATCGAAACCTCCGCGACCTGCAATCAGGACAACCCGCTCCTTCTGTCCAACCGAGGCAGATTCATATATGCTCCGCGCGGTTTTACTCTCAACATATCGAACGGTGTGATACGCGTCTCCTCGCGCTACGGAGATATCGATTTTTTTGATGGGGGAGACACGCTGCGCGGTGCGTATCTTGAAGCGTCGCGCCGCTACTTCCCGCCGGAGGGAGAGATCCCGCCGGAGGAATTCTTCAGAATTCCGCAGTACAATACATGGATCGAACTCATTTACGACCAGAATCAGAAGGACGTTCTGAAGTACGCCAACGGTATCGTCGAGCACGGTATGCCGGCGGGGATACTCATGATAGACGACGGATGGAACGATTATTACGGGCAGTTTGCCTTTTCCGCATCAAAATTCCCCGATCCTGCGGCGATGTGCCGAGAGCTTCATGAGCTTGGCTTCCGCGTTATGATGTGGATATGCCCGTTCATCTCGCCGGACTCTCCCGAATATCGCGAGCTTACGTCGCGCGGGTGCCTCATCCGTGAGCGGCACGGCGACACCGAGCGATGCGCGGTGCGCGAATGGTGGAACGGCTATTCCGCAGTGCTCGACATGACGAATCCCGATGCGGTGGAGTGGCTTGACGGGAGGCTCAGACACCTGATGGATGAGTACGGAGTTGACGGATTCAAGCTCGATGCGGGAGATGCGATATATTATCACGAGGGCGATATCACGCACACCTCCGTGACTCCCGCAGAGCACGCCGCGCTCTGGAATCGCTTCGGGCTGCGGTATGCATATAACGAATTCCGCGCGTGCTTCGGATGCGCGGGACTGCCGCTCGTGCAGCGTCTGCACGACAAGGCGCATTCGTGGGAAGAGGGAGTTGCGGCGATCGTCCCGGATACCCTGACGCAGGGCCTTCTCGGCTACGCATACGTCTGCCCCGATATGATAGGCGGCGGCTCGTTCACCGATTTTCTGCCGGGATCGACCACCTTTGATCCGGAGCTGCTCGTCAGATACTGCGAAGCTTCGGCGCTCATGCCGATGATGCAGTTCTCCCTTGCACCGTGGCGCGTGCTCGACTCGGCGCGTTATGCGACCGTGCTCAGAATGGCGGAGCTGCACCGCACCATGGCACCGCGCATCATAGAGCTTGCCCGTACCGCTGCAGAGACCGGAGAGCCGATAGTACGGCATCTTGAATATGTATTTCCGAATGAGGGGCTTGAGCGTGTGTTTGACGAGTTTATGCTCGGCGACGACATCCTTGTTGCTCCCGTGTACCGAAAGGGTGAGACCTCGCGGCACGTGCTCCTCCCCCGCGGAGAATGGAAGGATGAGACGGGGAGAGCGTATACCGGAGGTACCGCGATCACGGTAGATGCGCCCGAAGAGCGCCTGCCGTACTTTATCAGAAAGAAATAACCGCACAGTAAGGGCTTGCCGCGATGTGCAGCCATTCCCCGTCGAGGCAGATCGGAAAGGAGCTATCCGTTATGAAAAGAATCATATGCAGCGTACTGGTTACAGTGATAATTCTGACACTGCTTCCGATTGCGGTGTCTGCCGGCGGATACGCCGGAGTGAACATTACGTGGGATTTTAAGGACGGTACACTGACGTTTGACGGGTCGGGAGAGATAATTGACTATGAGGAGGGACGCTCACCGTGGCTGCGGTACCGAACCGACATCAGATCGGTGGTGATCCCGGAGGGGATCACTGCGCTCGGAGCGTACGCCTTTGCCGATTGCCGCAATCTCTCGTCCGTTACACTGCCGGAGAGTCTTACGTTGATCGGCGACGGCGCGTTTCTCAGATGTTATTCGCTGACGCGCATATCGATCCCGGATGCGGTGACATCTATCGGAAATGACGCATTTTCCGACTGCTGGCAGCTTGCCACCGTAAGCATAGCCCGCTGGAATTCGTTGCTCGTTTCGATCGGTGACGGTGCGTTCTCTCTTTGCACCTCTCTCAGCAGGATAACGCTGCCCGGCGACCTTGAGGTGATCGGAGATTCTGCATTCCGAAGCTGCATCAGCCTGAATGGGATCATCCTGCCGGACAGCCTCAGATCCATCGGCAGTTTTGCATTTGAATCGTGCACCTCGCTTGGCAGCATCGAGCTGCCTTATCGGGTGACGTCGATTCCGGATTTTGCGTTCTTCGACTGCAAGTCTCTTACCGACGTGCGTCTCGGACGCTACACACGTGAGATCGGTCGAGAGGCGTTCATGCGGTGCGACAGTCTTATGCGTCTCATCGTGCCCGAGAGCACCGAGTCGGTCGGATCACATGCCTTCGGCTTCTACTATGCCGGCGGAGAATACCGCACGGTCGACGGTTTCATTCTCGGAACGGCATCGGCTGCCGTTCGCTCGGCTGCCGAGCGCGAGGGTATTACCGTATTCATTGACGACCCCGGGCATATGTGCGAATCCATGTGTCCGTTCTGCCGCTGCTGTCTATCCGAGAACTGCACATACTTTAACTGTGCCGACAAGTGTCCGGGACACAGCTTTCCGATCACGGAGAGGCTCTCGGACACTGTTACGTGGGCTCTGTCCGAGGAAGGCGAACTGTTCATTGCGGGTGTCGGAGATATGCCGGATTTCAGTTATGCCGGCGCGCCGTGGGACATCTCGCGCGACGCCATACGCAGTGTGAGGATAGGCGAGGGGATCACTTCGATCGGTGCATATGCCTTCGCGGATGAAGAGAATCTTGAAAGCATCGATGTCGCGAAAGGCGTAACCTCGATCGGCAACAAGTCGTTTTACGGCTGCACCTCGCTTTTGTCGGCAGAACTGCCGCAAGGCGTTGTGTCCGTGGGAAAGATGGCATTTGCGGGGTGTGCCTCACTTTCAAAGCTGACCCTTGCCGAGGGGCTCGTCTCAGTCGGCGATTACGCTTTTTACGGCTGTCGCAGCCTGTCTCCGTTCGACCTTCCGAACGGCACCGTCTCGGTAGGAAACGCCGCTTTTGAGGGCTGCGTATCGGCTAAGAGCATTTCAGTGCCTAACAGTGTAACGCAGATCGGGCGATATGCCATCGGTTTTCATTATACCGACGACAGGCACTACGAGCCTGTCGAGAGTTTTACGCTGCTTTGCGGCTTCGGCAGTGCCGCTATGGATTATGCGGAGATGCACGGGCTTTCAGCTGTGCGGAATGACGGGCACGTATGTCAAAGCAGCTGCCCCGTGTGCTCGCGCTGTCTGAATGCGGACTGCGCCTATCCCGAGTGTGTTTCAAAATGTGACGGTGTATGTACCATGCCGTTCGATAACCCGTACCGGGATGTGTCGGAGGACGATTGGTTCTATGACGGGGTTCGCTACACGACTCTCAAGGGCCTGTTCAAAGGTGTGTCGGACGATAGCTTTGATCCGCAGGGAACGGTGACGAGAGCTCAGCTTGTGACGATCCTGTGGAGACTTGCAGGTTCTCCGAGGGCGGAGCGGTTGGCTCCGTTCACGGATCTGACCTCCGACTGGTACGTTGAGGCGATCTCGTTCGCATACGAACGCGGCATTGCAGACGGCGTGGGCGGCGGCAGATTCAGTCCGGATGCTCCGGTCACGCGTGAGCAGGCGGCGCTTCTTATCATGCGCTACAGTGCAAAGATAGGCGGGAGCGATACGCATGGGCGTGCGGATCTGTCGGGCTTTGCGGATACGGACAGAATCAGTTCCTTTGCCATCGATGCCTTGTCGTGGGCGGTATCTTACGGGATCATCGGCGGAATGAGGAGCGGCACAGCGACAGTGCTCATGCCGCAGGGCGGAATGACCCGTGCCGAGGCTGCAACTGTATTTACAAGGATGCTTAGAAAATAAAGGCTGAAAAGAGAAGACTATATATTATGGTAGAAATCAAATTTACATCCCCCCTATGGAAGCCGGCGCCTAACGACGGCTTCGACACCGCACCGGACTTTTCTCCCCCGCCGATATTGGCGGGGGAGGCTTTCGCCTGCCACGTGCTGATACGCGACAGAGAGGCGCAGTTTCTGAAGACTCCGTGCCGCGTTCGTGTGCAGTGCGACGGCTGTGATGACGGGGTGTCGCTTTACCGCGTCGGGACCGTGCCGGTACGCACACCGTGCTACCCCGATTCTTTCGACGACGGATATCTGTCACGCGAGGCAGGACTCTATCACGATGTCATGTATCCGACCGACGGTGCGGAGCTGTATGCGCCGCAGCGCGGATTTGAACTGCTGCGGATAGAGGTCTCGCCGTGTCGGGAGGGAGATCATCGGTTGACCGCTTCCGTTTTGCCCGATAACGGCAGCAAAGGTACAACTGCCGGGATCTCATTTGAGGTGCTGCCGACACGGCTTCCCGTGTCGGATATGTTCGTGACACAGTGGCTCCATGCCGACTGTATTGCGGAGCGGTACGGGCTCGAGCCGCTCTCCGACCGCCACTTTGAGTATCTTGAACGGGCGGTCAGGTGTGCTGTTAAAAACGGGATAAGCGCACTTTATACACCGTTGTTTACACCGCCGCTCGATACCGAGGTCGGCGGCGAGCGGCTTACCGTCCAACTTGTCGGCGCATATTATGACGGCGGTAAGTGGTCGTTCGATTACACCGATCTCGACCGTTGGTGCGACATGGGACTGCGGTGCGGAGTTAAGTACTTTGAAATGTCGCACCTCTTTACTCAGTGGGGTGCGCACCACGCACCGAAGATCATCGCGTCCGTCAACGGCGTGACGAAGCGTGTTTTCGGCTGGGAAACGGATGCTGCCTCAGATGAATATACGGGATTCCTGAGGGTGTTTCTGACGGATCTGCTCTCACATATGCGCTCGCGCAGTCTTGACCGTATGTGTGTTTTTCACATATCGGACGAGCCATCGGCTGCCGATGCCGAGAGCTACCGACGAGCTGCCGATTCCGTACGCGATGTGCTCGCTGGGTACACCGTTGCCGACGCGCTGTCCGACGTATCGCTGTACCGTTCGGGAGCCTGTGCTCACCCGATACCCGGCATTGACCATGCCGCGGATTTCCTTGAAGATATTCCGACGGGTCTTTGGGTATACTACTGCTGTTCGCAGAGCGTGAATGTGTCGAACAGATTTATTGCCATGCCGCTCTCGCGTGTTCGAGTGATCGGCATACAGATGTGGCGTCACCGCGTAGGCGGGTTTCTGCATTGGGGCTACAACTTCTACAATTCGCAGTATTCGCGCTATCGCATAGATCCGTTCGTCTGCACGGACGGCGACTATTTTGCGCCGGCGGGAGATGCCTTTTCGGTCTACCCCGGAGACGACGGAGAGGTTTTGATGTCGCTGCGTCTTCGGGCATTCCGTGAGGCGCTGGACGATATGCGTGCGCTTGAGGCGGCTGAGGCAAAATGCGGCAGGGATGCCGTGATCGAAGCCGTTGAGGGAGAGATCGGGTACGAGCTGACGTTCGACCGCTATCCTACGGGTGATGACTATATCTTCGGTGTCAGACGTCGTGTGGCAGAACTCTTGAAACAGTGATGCCCGCTGAAATTTTGTGGAAAAGGAAAACGTAATACTACAGAGCTATGCAGAAGAATATCGTTATACGCGGAGCTCGCGTAAACAACCTAAAAAACATAAACGTTACCATACCGCGCGACCGCCTCGTTATTCTGACGGGACTGTCGGGCTGCGGCAAGTCGTCCCTTGCGTTTGACACGCTCTATGCCGAGGGGCACCGGAGATTCGTCGAGAGTCTCTCATCCTATGCGCGTATGTTCCTGGGGCAGCTTGACAAGCCGGATGTCGATTCGATCGAGGGACTCTCTCCCGCAATTTCGATCGATCAGAAAACTACATCAAAAAATCCGCGCTCCACGGTCGGAACCGTGACGGAGATATATGACTATCTTCGACTGCTCTATGCACGTCTCGGCGTGCCGCACTGTCCCGTGTGCGGGAAGGAGATTCGGCAGATATCTCCGGACCAGATAATCGATAGGATAATGGAGCTGTCGGAGGGTACCCGCTTTATGATATGTGCTCCCGTCGTGCGAGGCAAGAAGGGACGCCACGAAAAGGTGATTGCGGACGCGCGCAGAAGCGGATATGTCAGACTGCGTGTGGATGGAATCATCTACAGCGACGGAGAGGATATTGAGCTTGACAAAAATCTTAAGCATACGGTCGAGATCATAGTCGACCGCCTCGTTATGAAGGACGGACTTCGCGGCCGCGTCACCGACTCTGTCGAATGTGCACTGCGCGAGTCGGACGGCCACGTTACGTGTGAGACGGTGCCGCGCGACGGTAGCGCACCGGAGGTTTTTGAATTTTCGACGAACTATGCCTGCGAGGAGCACGGGATCAGCTTCGGCGAGCTTGAGCCGCGGATGTTTTCGTTTAATAATCCGTTCGGCGCGTGCCCGAAGTGTGCGGGGCTCGGTTCGCTGAGGTCAATCTCTCCCGAGAAGATCATCCCCGACCGATCGCTTTCGCTGTCCGACGGTGCCATTGCCGTAAACGGATTCAAATCGCTGACGGAGGATTCGTGGAACGGTCCGCTCGTGAGTGCGTTGCTTGAGTCTTACGGTGCATCGCTCGATATGCCGGTTGAAAAGTTTCCGAGAGAGGCATATGATGCTCTTATGTACGGCTCGGACAGAAAGTTTGATGTCGTGAGGTACTTCGGCGGTGAAGCAAACCATCAGCGGACGGCGAAATTCGACGGGCTCATTAAGATAATCACCGACCGTGCAACCTTCGGCGGCGAACAGAACGAATATTATGACCAGTTTTTCTTCGACGTCGAATGCCCCGAGTGCCACGGGCATCGTCTGAATCGTGATGCGCTTGCCGTGACCGTCGGCGGACTCAATATTTCCGAATACTGCAATATGTCGGTGACAGAGGCGCTTGACTTTACCGAAGGGCTCAGCTTTGAAGGCGGCGAGGCTGTCGTAGCACAGGAGATAGTCAAGGAGATACGGAGCCGTCTCGGATTTCTGAAGGCTGTGGGACTTGAGTATCTTACGCTGTCACGTAAGGCGGGGTCGCTCTCGGGCGGAGAAGCACAGCGTATCCGACTTGCAACGCAGATAGGCTCGTCACTGACGGGAGTTCTTTATATCCTCGATGAACCGTCGATCGGTCTGCACCAGCGTGACAATTCGAAGTTGATCGCAACGCTCAAGAACCTGAGAGATCTCGGAAACAGCGTTATCGTCGTCGAGCATGATGAGGAAACGATGGCTGAATCCGACTATATCATCGATATAGGTCCCGGTGCCGGAGTTCACGGCGGCGAGGTGGTAGCCGCCGGCACGCCCGCAGAGGTCGCGGCAAACGAGGCGTCGATCACCGGCGCATACCTTTCAGGCAGGAGGCAGATAGCGGTTCCGGAAAAGAGACGCCGCGGAAACGGCAAGTCGCTGAAGATCGTCGGTGCAAAGGAAAATAACCTGAAGAACATAAATGTCAGGATCCCGCTCGGCTGCTTCGTGTGCGTTACCGGTGTGTCAGGTTCGGGAAAATCGTCTCTCATAAACTCAATCCTTATGAATACGCTGGCATCCGAGCTGAACGGTGCGGTTACGTATCCGGGAAAGTGCCGCAGGATAGAGGGAATCGAGAACCTCGACAAGGTAATATCTATAGATCAGAGCCCGATCGGACGCACGCCGCGCTCCAATCCCGCGACATATACGGGGCTTTTCACCGACATCAGAAACCTGTTCGCCAAGACACCCGGAGCAAAGGTGCGCGGATACACGCCGGGGAGATTCAGCTTCAATGTGCGCGGCGGACGCTGTGAGGCTTGCGAAGGCGACGGGGTCAAGAAGATCGAGATGCACTTCCTTCCGGATGTGTATGTTACGTGCGATGTATGCCACGGTAAGAGG
>CAKSEM010000043.1 GCA_934446485.1 uncultured Eubacteriales bacterium
AGCTTGGTAATTATTTACATTTATTTCATATCTTTTCTTTCCGCGTCCGAATAGTCGATAGACTGCGTATCGGAAGGAATCGTTTTTTTGTCAATAATAATATTTGCGCAACGGCACACAGTTCGTGTATAATATCCGTAGTTATACTGTTTCGGAGGATTCCACACGCATGGTGATAGACTTTCATACACACGCATTTCCCGACGCTCTTGCCGCACGTGCGGTCACGCAGCTTGCGGAACCGATCGGGCTGATACCGCAGACTGACGGCACCGTATCAGGTCTGCTGTCGGCAATGGATCGCTGGAAAGTAGATCTGTCGATCATATGCAATATAGCGACAAAGGCTCACCAGACCGACAACGTAATTAAATTTGCCTCCGACACCGCAAGCGCACAACCGCGTCTGCATCCGCTCGGATCGGTACATCCGCTCTGTCCGGACATAAATGCGGCAATACAACACATAAAGAACGCCGGGCTTCGCGGCATCAAAATTCATCCCGATTTTATGGGATACGATATCGACGACCCGATATTTGGCGGAATATTCGACGGTGCCGCCGAGTCGGGACTCTTCGTCGTAACACACGCCGGTATCGATGCAGGATATCCGAAACACGTACACGCGACACCAGCCATGCTGAAACGTGTGATCAGGCGTCATCCGAAGCTGAAACTCGTCGCCGCTCACTTCGGCGGAAATCTGATGTGGGATGACGTACTCGACGAGCTATGCGGTGAAGACATCTGGTTCGACACCTCCCTTGCCTGCGCGGAGGGAGCGGATCCGTCCCCTCTGCGCCGCATAATCCTTTCGCACGACTCGGAGAAAATCCTGTTCGGGAGCGACGCACCGTGGTGTGCAGCTGACGACAACATACGTTATCTCGAATCGTTCGGACTTCCGGGCGAAATGTATGACAGAATATTTGAATCTAATGCAGTACGGCTGCTCGAAGGCAGGTGCGACTGATGTACACCGGCAAAACCCGCGAGATATATACAACCGCGAACCGCCCAATCAAAAGTGTGGATCTTCATCTCCACTCCGTCCATTCGGACGGAACCGACACCGTTCCCGCCCTGCTCGATGCTGCAGAGCACGCCGGAATCGACCTGCTCTCTCTTACGGATCACGACAACATCGACGGATGCTCGGAGATCGCACAACTCATCGGCAGCACGCAACTCACATTCACACCGGGAATTGAGTTCTCGTGTCGGGATTCTGTCGGACGCTGCCACATACTCGGCTACGCATTCAGTCTCGGCAGTTCACCGGTTGCAGACTGTGCAAATGAACGTCGGCAGCTTCGCCGAAGCAAAACACTCTCCAGACTCAGATATATCAAAGATAACTTAGGTTTTGAACCGACGGAAGAGGAATTCTCCGCACTTATGAGTCTGCCGTGCCCTGGAAAACCGCATATAGCACGCCTTCTCGCAGATCACGGATATGCCGATTCAATCGCCGATGCAATAGACAGATACATTTCGCACATACCGGATTCTGATGCGTTATCGCCCGAACGCGCCGTCGAGATCATTCTTGCATCCGGCGGAATACCCGTGCTTGCGCACGGAATTCTCGGCGGCGGTGGAGATCGCTTGACCGAAGAAGAGCTCGACTCGCGTGTGCGGAGATTGACCGATGCGGGGCTTCAGGGGATGGAATGCTTCTACTCCGGATATACGCCGCAGCTTGAAGCTCTTTCAATGCGGATCGCCGAGCATTACTCACTGATGCCGACCGCCGGCAGCGATTATCACGGCAGCATAAAGCCGATTCCAATCGGAAAGGTTTCCAAGCGAAGCACGGACGATCTACGGCAATATCTCGAACCGATAATATCGCGCATCATGGACAGTGCAAAACCATAGCTTGTGGATATGCCGAAAAATTGAGCATTCTCAGATAAATGCCAATAAACGGCAGACATCCGCGGAGCTTAACGAATCTTTCACTCATTCTCCGTCCTGCCGTGAGCTGAAAACACCGCCCTTTGTTAAAATTCTGCGCCGCAATGTCGTCTGCGGACAACTTGCCTTGCCTAAAAGTGAAATCATAGTTTTTGTCTTGACAGCTCCGCAGGCATTGCCGACACTTTATGATATCAGCAAGACCGACCGTGCATTTCTGCACGGTCGGTCTTGCGCTTAATCTCGGCAGAATCCTCAAATCCCGCCTTATTTTTTGTTCTTTATATATTGATCGATTGACGCTGCCGCAGTTTTACCGGCACCCATCGCAAGGATTACGGTTGCAGCACCGGTTACGGCGTCGCCGCCCGCAAAGACGCCCGCGCGCGTCGTGGCCCCGCCTTCATCTACGGTGATCTCACCGCGGCGACCGACCGACAGTTCGGCGGTCGTCGATTTGATCAGCGGATTCGGTGACGTTCCCACCGCAACGATAACCGCATCGACGTCGAGGATGAACTCCTGACCGTCAACCGGAATCGGTCGGCGTCTGCCGCCAGCATCAGGTTCTCCGAGCTCCATCATGGCGCATCTGATACCCGAAACGAAGCCGTCTTCATTCGAGAGTATTTCAACAGGGTTCGACAGAAGTCTGAAATCGACTCCCTCCTCCTTAGCGTGCTCAACCTCCTCCGCTCTCGCAGGAAGTTCGTTTTCGGATCTGCGGTAAACGATATACACCTTTTCGGCACCCAAGCGCAGTGCGCATCTTGCAGCATCCATAGCAACATTTCCGCCGCCCACAACAGCGACGCGTTCGGCACGCATTATCGGTGTATCGGCATCGTCGCGATATGCCTTCATCAGGTTTGCCCGCGTCAGGAATTCATTTGCCGAATAGACTCCGTTCAGGCATTCGCCCGGCACTCCGAGGAATCGCGGAAGCCCCGCACCCGTGCCGATAAACACAGCCTCATAACCGTCGTCCATCAGGTCATCCACGGAAAGAGTACGTCCGATGACCGTGTTGGTTTCAAACTTGACTCCGAGAGCGCGCAGGTTGTCAATTTCGGAGGCAACTATGGACTTTGGAAGTCTGAATTCCGGTATACCGTACACAAGTACTCCGCCCGGCGTGTGAAGTGCCTCGAAGACCGTAACATCGTATCCGAGTCTGGCAAGATCGCCGGCGCACGTGAGCCCCGCGGGACCCGATCCTGCGATTGCAACACGGTGTCCGTTCGGTTCCGCGCCGCAAATCTCAGATGCACCGCTCTCACGTTTACGGTCGGCAACGAAGCGCTCAAGCCTCCCGATGCCGACCGGCTCACCCTTGATCCCGCGCACGCAGCGCGACTCGCACTGCGACTCCTGCGGGCAAACACGTCCGCACACCGCGGGAAGCGAGCTTGAACGCGATATCACATCATATGCTCCGTCAAAATCACCGTCAGCCGTCAGTTTCACGAATGACGGTATATCTATCTTAACCGGACATCCTTCAACACATTTCGGATTCTTGCAGGAGAGGCATCGAGCAGCCTCGCTGCGCGCCGTCTCATCATCGTATCCGAGCGCAACCTCAAAAAAATTTCCGCGCCTTACTTCCGGTGTCTGAGACGGCATCTCATGCTTTTTCGGATCCATATTAGCCACTGTCAGCGCACCTCCTCGCCGAAAAGATTGCACACATGCTCCATCGCCCTGTGTTCGGCATCGCGATACATCGACGAGCGCTTCATCGCCTCATCGAAATCCACAAGATGCCCGTCAAATTCGGGGCCGTCAACACAGGCAAATTTGACCTCACCGCCGACGGTGAGGCGGCATCCGCCGCACATTCCGGTTCCGTCTATCATAATTGGGTTCATGCTGACAACCGTATGTATGCCGAACTCGCGCGTCAGCTTTGACACAAACTTCATCATAACGAGCGGTCCGATAGCTATGACCTCATCGTACTGCCGTCCGCCCTCAATGAGTGCACGTAGCGCATCGGTCACGAGACCGCGCTCGCCGAAGCTGCCGTCATCCGTCATAATACGCAGCTCACGGCTGACCGAACGAAATTCCTTTTCAAGGATCACGAGCTCGCGGTTTCTGAACCCGATAATGCTGTCCACCTCACACCCGAGGGACGAGAGCTTCTTAGCAACGGGATAAGCTATCGCACATCCGACTCCGCCGCCGACAACGGCAACTCTGCGGAGTCCCGCAGTCTCGGTCGGACGGCCGAGCGGTCCTACGAAGTCGGAAATATACTCTCCAGCCTCAAGCCGATCGAGCTTCTTAGTCGTGGCACCGACTATCTGGTATATCACAGTGACCGTACCCGCGTCGCGATCATAGTCAGCGACGGTAAGGGGTATACGTTCACCCTCGGCATCAACTCTCAGTATGATAAACTGACCCGCCTCTGCCTTTGCGGCGACCCTCGGTGCATCGATCTTCATCATCGATACGGTAGGGTTCAGGCGTTCCTTATAAACTATTCTGTACATTCGATCCTACCTCTCCGCGCTTGCGGTAATAGATATATTATATCAAATTGAAGTCCCATTGTAAATACGGAGAGCGAGAAAAAACGCACTGCCGTCAAACAATTTTATATTTGCTCTCCGATAAAATACAGACTGTCTGCACAAATACCCATTGACTTCACGTGTTCGGTATGGTAATATAGTTTTCGGAAATAAAACCGCTTTGAAAGGATACGTTTATGTTTATCACAAAACCGCCAATGGGGTGGAACTCCTGGAACACATTCGGCAGTGAAATCAACGAACAGGTCATTCGTGAAAGTGCCGAGGCTCTGATCTCCACCGGACTTCGCGATGCCGGCTACGAGTATGTTGTAATCGACGACTGCTGGTCAAAGCGAGAGCGCGACGAAAACGGCCGCATAGTCGAGGATCCCGAAAGGTTTCCGAACGGGATCCGTGCTCTCTCCGATTACATACACTCTCTCGGACTCAAGTTCGGTATGTACTCCTGCGCCGGGCTTCGCACCTGTGCAGGGTACCCCGCAAGTTTTGACCGTGAATTCACCGACGCCGAAACCTTCGCTGAATTCGGTGCAGACTTCCTGAAGTACGACTTCTGCTTCTTCCCGCATGACAGAAAGGGACGTCACTACTACAGCCGCATGGGAATGGCTCTGAGGGCTTGTGGGCGCGACATACTCTTCTCTGCCTGCAACTGGGGCTCGGATAATGTCGAAAGATGGATACGCTCAACAGGTGCGGATATGTACCGCTCCACCGGAGATATCGGCGAACGCTTCAGTTCGATCCGCGATATCGCGACGAGCCAGTTTGATCTTCTGAGATACTCCGCTCCCGGATGCTACAACGATCTTGATATGCTCGTATGCGGCATGGACGGCATAGGGAATGTCGGACATCCCGGACTTTGCGGAGACACGGAATACAAGACGCATTTTGCACTCTGGTGCATGGCATCGTCGCCGCTTATGCTCGGCTCGGATCTGCGACGCCTCCGCCCCGAAACGCTGAAACTCGTCACCAACCCCGATCTGCTCCGCATCGACGCAGATCCGGAGTGCCGCCCGCCGATCGTTATTAAGACGAAGGGTGACCTCACACCGACGCTCTTCAAGCATCTTTCGAATCACGAATTTGCAATCGGTTTCTTCAACCTTGCCGATGACGAGGGCGAGGCTGATCTTCGTCCGTGGGACATGGGCTTCCCGACCGATGCCGGTTTTTCGCTCAATCTTCGTGAGGTATTCACGGGAGAGACCTACAGCGGCGTGAATGACTACATCAGCTTCAAACTTCAGCCCCACGACTGCAAGGTATTCCTCGGGCATTACTGCGCCGAGTGATCTCACACAGAGCTACAGAAAGGATAAGAACATATGATAGTTAAGACTCCGCCAATGGGCTTTAATACATGGAACACCTTCGGCGAGAACATAAACGAAGCTCTCATCATGGAAACCGCCGATGCTATGGTTGAGCGCGGACTTCGCGACGCCGGTTATGAGTATGTCGTAATCGACGACTGCTGGTCCTCAAAGCAGCGCGATGCCGACGGCAACCTCGTTGCCGATCCCGTAAAGTTTCCGCACGGAATCAAGTATCTTGCGGACTATGTGCACTCCAAAGGACTCAAAATGGGCATCTATTCCTGCTGCGGTCCCCTTACGTGCGCAGGCTACCCCGGAAGCCTCGATCACGAATATCAGGATGCAAAGCTCTTTGCCTCATGGGGTATCGATTTTCTGAAATACGACTGGTGCTACCACCCGAGAAATATGCAGGGCTGGACGCTCTACAACCGTATGCGCATGGCACTCAATGCGACAGGGCGCGACATACTCTTCTCGATCTGCAACTGGGGAGAAGAGGACACCCTCTCATGGGCGCGTGCGGTCGGCGGCGACATGTATCGCTCCACATGCGACATCAGCGACGACTTCAAAATAGTCGAAACGCTCTTCAATGAACAAAAGAACAATATGTGTCTCTCCGGCCCCTCTTGCTACAACGATCCGGATATGCTCATCTGCGGCATGTACGGCAAAGGCAATGTCTCCGTAACCGGAGGCTGCACCGACGACGAGTACAAGACGCATTTTGCAATGTGGTGTATGTTCTCGGCACCGCTCATGCTCGGCTGCGATGTGCGCAATATGTCCGAAGAGACGCTCAAGCTCATAACGAACCGTGAGCTCATCGCGATCGATCAGGATCCCGAGGTTCGCCCGCCGGTCGTATCTTATTCTATAAATGAAGACAAGAGCCCCGTCATGATGAAGCATCTGAAGGACGGAGAGTACGCCTTCTCACTGTCGAATCTGACTGATAGCAAATCGGAATACATCCAGTTCTGGCTTCCTGACATCGGCCTGTCGGTAAACGACGGATACGGCTTCCGCCTATATGATACGGACAACGGTGAAGAGCTCGGTGTATTTACCGATGTCGTCTCATACCCCGTAATTGAACCGCACGCAACAAAGGTTCTGCGCGGACGGCTCGAAAAGCTGAAATGAACCCCGGACAGGTACGGCCGCAGGCAGGCGCCTCTGCTCCTCAGTTCTGCTGCATCAAGTGCGGACGCGAGATAAATAACCTCGATGCCGCGCTGCACAAGAAAATGATAAACCGCGGCGCGAACCGTTTCATGTGCATACACTGCCTTGCTGAGTACATCGGTGTCACAGAAGACGATCTTCTGCGCAAAGCGGAGCAGTTTCGCCGCATGGGCTGCACGTTGTTCTGCTGATAGCGGTGACATATGCGAGAGGGTCGATGCCGTTGCCACTGTGACTGCCGGCTTCGTTCCTTGCATTATGCCCCCTGCTTGTAACCGAACAGAACACAGATCTGCCATCTCGGCAATAAGCGATCCCCTCAGAGCGGGCTCTTGAGTTTTCAAGCGCCCGCTCTGAGGGGATCATGTTATTTTACGCGAAAAGTATTGAGTCAATATTTATATTGAGCAAAAACGGCATTATCGGGATTTCTCAATCGGTACTTCTCTCATATTCGCCCATTTTATGATGCGGCTTCGCAGAAAGCGATAGAATATACACAGCACGGGGGTGCCGAGCATAACGACTGCGGCACGGATCTCGTATCTTGCGCCTATAGACTCAACACGATCGGTCATGAACAGATTGACTATGTAAATTACAAGACAATGCCAGAGATACACGTCGTACGACGCACGGTCGAACGCGTCAAGCGGACGCGGGAGTGCAGACACCTGCCCGAAAAGGCGGATTGAGACCACAAATATCCCGGCAACGGCCGCAAGACAATACAATACGTGTATGGCGGTAAAGGACGTAGGAAACGTGACCGTACCTGCCGTCTTCAAGGTATAAAGCAGCGGATCTGCAATTATTGCGGCTGCGGTAATTGCATATATGATAAAGCGTCTTCCACCGCTGCAAAACTTACGCACTTTATCCCAATGTGCTCCGCAATAGCAGCCGACAAGCCAATAGACAAGGTAGGTCGGAAAGACGCGGTCATAATACGCAAAGCCAGTGAATCGCCCCGGCAGAAAAGCAAAAACGAGCGTCACAAGAAACGCAGACGGAATAACGTACCGCGCTCGCACATGGCGGACGAGCATCGTCCAAAGAGGGAGAAGCAACGTGAACTGCACCAGGATAACTATATAATAAAAATGGCTGACGAGGTCACCAACGACAACATAGCGAATGTAGTCGGAAAGCGACAGACGGTAGCTGTAATACGGCACCGCAGCAAAGAAGCAGTAATAAATAAGAACGGCAAAGAGGTACGGACGCAAGATGGTTTCATATCTGCGGCAAATATATGAGAGGTATCCGCGCGGAGACGACGGAACGCGTTCCGGGTGCAGAAACAGCTTCAGACCAGAAAGAAACAGAAATCCGGGAACGACGAACGAGGCACATCTCCAGAAAAACGTCAGACCTGCCGCCTGCCACGTCCCGCGGTCAAGCTGCATTACAGGCTCGCTTGAAACATGAATAAACATGACAAGAAAGCAGAATATGATATTGAGAACAGAGAGCGCGACCTCACGCTGTCTGTTGGAATTCCGAGCTGTCATGAGACCTCCTTATAAAACGGTGACGGTGCAGGCAGCTGCGGTAAGTGTCCACACATATGGCGCGTTCTCAATCAGCTTGCAGCCGTATTCGGAAATTTGACGAATAAAAATATGTATCTGCTATTAATATGATACTATAAGTACAAAGAAAAGTCAATAGCAGGAAAAACAAGCAGATATTTAACCGAAAACGCTGTGGATACACCGCTCATTCGGTATCCTATGCAGAGCCGCCGACACCGGACGGTCGAGCATCCCCTCAAATAATGTACCCGATACACGGAAGCAACCGCCGGAGACAGAAAAATGCCTCGTGCAGAGCAATTCTGCACGAGGCATTTACTATAAGTCTGTCATCAAAGAGTAACTCTTGTGATCGATCCGTCACCGACACGGTATATGAGCCCTTCGCGCTCGCGCACCATCAAAGCCACAGATTCGGACGGCGTGATAACCGTTACACACTTTTCGTTCCCTCTGACGGTCCAATCGGTGTTCAGAAGCATAAGTGTCGCCTCGCCGTCATCGCGCCACACCGTCCAGAACACATCCCCCGAGGGATCGTCTACGCGCACATCGCCCATCGCACTGCGGCACAGGTACTCGGTCCATGCAGCCGAGAAGCGTTGAAATTTCTCATGCCCCGGATATGCATTCAGAGTGAGCGTATATACAAAGCCGCGCCCGAACTGATGCTTCACGAGCATCGGTGCTCCGCTTGCGGCATCCCACGCCACACATTCTGCACCGGCAAGCTCAACATCGGCAAGGTGCGCCGTGCCGTCCTCCTCCGTGCTGTCACTCGGTATAGCCGAAAGCTCGGGTTCCGGCACACTGCCCTTGATCGGGCTGTTCCACTGTCCTGAGTACACATCACCTATGCCGTTTACACGAATTCCGCAAAGCTCGCTGAGATCACCGTCACGGTACAGCGCAAGATCCTTCATATCCTTCAGAAAATCTCGCTTAACGTGCGTACTGAACTGAGGGATTCCCGTAAGAAGCACGCCGCCGTTCTTCACGAATTCGGCAAGCTTCTCATAGTCTTCGTCGATCATCGTGTTCCAGCCGAGATTCAGGAGCAGATTATAGCCCTCAAGATAATCGGCAGATGCCTCAGCCGGCACGCAGTCAAAGTCACCGAACGGCGTTCCGGAGAAGTAGAATCTGCGGCGGTCGAATCTCTGTCTGAGCGGATGTGTACTTGCACCCTTCATCAGGACATCAAGTATCTGACGGCACTTCTCAGGCTGTCCGTGTCCCCATTCCGGAGCATCGTTACCGAACGCACCCCAAACAGCATAGTGCGGATCCTGCTCAACATCACATATGATCCCGTTAAACGGGGCTGCATATCTTCCCTCAATGAAAGCGATGTTCCTCTGACACTTACCGTGTCGCGGATGAGTTGACGCGAATTTATAGAAATTTCTCGTCATATCTCTCTTGCCCTTGACGA
>CAKSEM010000044.1 GCA_934446485.1 uncultured Eubacteriales bacterium
ATCAAGGGCGGTGTGCTCACAATGACATTTTTGCTTTCCGTTGACGGCGGGTCATTCTCTTCGGGGGTAAACGCCGGGGATATTTCACTGCTCGGTGATATCGCCGAGGCGGAGATCACATCGATCGCACATACGGACGACGATCTCACCGTTATAGTATCGATGCCCGCGGGCGACGCGACCATAGACAGTATGTCGTTCGATGTCGGATTTGAGGTGCAGAGCAGTGCTCTTGTGAATCGCTGGGGCGGCAGCCCGAGCGAGAACGGCACGACAGAGCGCTACATAACGCAGAGCGATATGGAGCGCTACTCCGCGCTCGATTTCTACGATGACGCAGCCGACTTCTGTTCTATCGTCGAGACATCCGGGATCACTCACGCGCTCACTGCCGCTTGCCCTCCCGCCGGTGTAACTATCAGTCTCATAACGGGGGCAGTTACGACGGCGCACGGTCTTATGGACCTGTTCGGTGTGCTCGGTGATCGCGAGACGGGGCCGTCCGAATTTGAGATCATCTCAGATAGGTTCGATTCACTCTCAAGACAGCTTGACAGCCAGAGTCAGAAGCTGAATCAGCTCTTCAGTGAGCTCAAGGAGGTTGAAAAGAATCAGCTGCGTGCGACGGTAGATTCTTTCACAAAGGATGTAAAGGAGCTCAGTATGGCTGCAGCTTCGGTGGACAGCTATTTCAAGTATGCTACGGCAAACCTCGTTTCGGAATCCGACGTGCCGAAAAAGACTCTCGAGGGTATATCGGAAAAGCTGCTCGCGAATATGACGGAGGGCATGACTGACGAGGAAATACTCGACTGCCTGAGCAGCGACGAGCGTGCGCTTCTCGATGAGTGGGTCAAATACAACGCGGATCTCGTGGATGCAATGGAGAAGCAGGCGCAGAAGGGCGGCTTCAGAAACAATATGGCAGGGCTCTATAAGTCCGTTGACGCGCTTGTGGCAGCGCTTAAAAAGGTCTGCATCGATCTGAGTGCGGCGACAGATTCGCCGTTCGATAAATACGATCAGCTCTGTGTGTATATGTACAACTTCGATAAGTCGGCGCTCCCGGCGCGCGGAGCATACCGCGCGATCGCACGCTCTGCAATGGATCATGCAATGGCACTTCTGATGCAGCTGTACGGCGCGATCGACATAACGCTCGACAACACGGAGCTGTTGAATCTCGTTGAGATATACTACGCTCCCGCAGTGAGGGCGATCGACCGTCAGAAGGTCTCTCTCGTGACAAACGACGAATTCAGAGACAGCTTTGAGGCGAATCGGGCAACCTGCTACGTTGCTCCGTCTCCGAGGGTAGCATTCGAGAAGACGTGGTTCGAGGACGGCACATCGCGCGCAGATATTGAGAAATTCTTCAGCACCATGAAGTCACGCCTCTTCTGGAACAATCTGACCTCTTCGGAGAAGAAGTCGTTCAAGGAGCGCATGAAGCTGCGCGGGCTTACCGGAGACACCGTGCTCACATCGGAGTCGGTCTATAAGGAGTACGCGCTGCTCGGAAAGAACATGATCATCGACGGCAAGGTCGGAATCTCGGAGAACAACTTCGTCATAACTTCCTACGGAGACTTTGAACTTACCGAAGAGTACGGAGGGTACGTTGTGATCTTTAAGGATGTGACGTACGTGTACCTTGAAAACGGGGATATCGATCACAGTGAGAGCCTCAAGATCTACTGCGACCCCGCAGACTCGTTCGGATTCTATATGCTCGTGTTTGACGGTTCGAACCGTTCGGTGGACAGATAAATGCGCAGAACGGCAAAAATCGCGGCATTTCTCTTTGCCGTGATCATGCTTCTCCCTCTCTTCACCTCGTGTGAGCGGAGGGAGAGCAGCTACACGCTCTGTATATATATGTGCGGCAGTGACCTTGAAACTAAGCGAGGGGCAGCGGGGGAGAACATTTCCGAGCTGCTGTCGGCTGAGCTTCCGGATAACACCGACGTTATAATACAGACGGGCGGTGCGGCAAAATGGCACTCCTACGGCATCCCGTCCGACGGGATAACACGGTACAGGGTTGAGAGCGGCGAGCTTGTGCAGCTTGCTGCCCTGCCGCAGGCAAACATGGGCTCGGGCAACACCCTCGCGGACTTCCTGAAATTTTGCACCTCGACGTACCCTGCAGAGCGGTACGGACTCATACTGTGGGATCACGGAAGCGGGAGCGCCGGTTCATTCTGCCTCGATGAAAACTACGGTATGGACGGATTGACAGCCGAACGGCTGGAGAGCGCTCTGAGCATGGCACTCGGAGATCGGCTGCGACTCGATTTTATCGGCTTCGATGTCTGCCTTGCGGCAAACTATGAGGCTATGTCGGTATCTGCCGGGTATGCCGATAACATGATAGCAAGTCAGGAGATAGAATCGCTCGGCGGATGGGATTACCGTGTGCTCGCCGAGCATATCGGGGCGGCGGATTTTTATACGTCCGTTCTCGATTCATTCGCGGAAAAGTGCGACGCGGTCGGAAACGGATTTTACACGCTCTCACACATAGATCTTTCTGATATGTTTCGATTCAACGAGGCGTTTGACGCCTTTGCCGAGGGCCTTGCACGCCTTTCGGAGGCTTCGCTGAAGAGCGTGACCGATGCCGCCGCGGAGTCTATGAGCTTCGGACTGAACGCTGAATCCGAGGGCTACTCGGACATGATCGACCTCGGCGACTTCGCGCGCCTTACGGGCGCTGCCTTCTTAGAGGAGGAGCTTTCGCGGCGGATCACCTCGCGGTGCGGCGCATACAGGGACGGCGCGTCCGGCCTCAGTCTGTACTATCCTCTGTCGGGATTCGGCAAGCTGTCGCTGTACCTGAACCGTATGCCGGATAACGCATATCGGAGGTTCCTCAGTGACAATTACACCGGAGTGCGCACGGACAGGCTCGTTACATTTACGGATCGGGGAAGTGATGCCGGAGGGGAACTGCACATCGCGGTGACACCGGAATCGGTGAAGTACATTCAGCGCGTCGAGTACCGCGCCTTCCATTACTACACGCGATCCGACGGATACACGCGTTGGATATCGTACGGCGCTGATACCGACATCGATTCCGACGGTGTCGGCGGATACACGACATCGTGCGGCGCCAAGTGGGTCAGGTTCGGAGATGTGTTCGTCTGCTGCTATCCGATCGACAGGACAGGAACGAAGTCGCTCTTTGCGGCAACGTGCAGCCTGAACGGCGAGGTAGGGACCGTCCGCTTTACGTATGACCTAGCGGACAGGAGCTTCCACACACTCGGATTTATCGGTGCAGGTCAGGGCGGCGGCACCGACCGCATGGTGACGGTCGGTGATGATGACGAGATCCGCATTATGTTTTACGAGCAGCGCACGGACGGTTCGCTGCAGCTTTGCGACGGCGCGCAGTTCGCCGTCTCGCCGGAGATGCGCTTTAACGTCGGTACGATACCGGACGGGCTGTACCGAATTTCCGTAGTCGTAACCGACATTTTCGGCAACCGCTACACCTCGGATACCGCTGAGATGACGGTTTCGGAGGGAATGCAGCACATAACCGATATAACGGACCTTACGGTTGACGGATAAATTAACGCCGGGAGGGCGGGTACCGAACAGTACCCGTCCTCCCGGCTTTTGGTAGAGGTGCGCGGCAGATTATCGCCGCGTCGAAAGCGTATTTATTTCCCGATATATTTGAGGAAGCGCTCAAGCATCACCGCATACTCCGCGCGAGTGACATATTCGTGGGGACGGAGCGTGTTGTCGTCGTATCCCTTGATAATACCAGCAGCCACTGCCCAACCGAACACATCGGCGGGATCGAGCTGGATGTATTCGTAATATCCGTCCTTGTCGTAGCTGCGATAGTCCGTATACGTATATCCCATGGCCGAAAAATCTACCTTCTTATTTAACTCGCCGAAGTCGCGGAAGCCTGATATATCGGATTTGACACTGATGTTTTTATTAAAGTATTCGGCGAAGAAGCAGAGCCCGAGAACGATCTCCCTGCGAGTGATCTCATCTGAACTGAGTACATCGTAATGATCCATTACTACCGAAGTTCCTCGGAAATATGACGGACTTCCTTCGGTAATCCAATAATGACCTGTTTCGATTATGCCGTTTTCCACAGCCCATATGCACGGGTCGAATGACCAGTGCGTAGATTTTTCTTCGTATCCGAAACCGTCCGAGAGATTTTCCCATATAAGTCTGTAACTGCCCACTTTTTCGGGTACATTGGGGCATCCGGCTATTCTGTATGCAGTTGCGGCAAATTCGCCGAGCTTAACGTATTTATCCGGAGCAAACTGCGTCTCGCTCCAGCCGAGCATAATTTTATCCCGGTACAGTCTGTATATAGCTTCGGTTGCCCACGAATACCCTTCGAGATCCTGAATACGGGGGTATCGCAAACGCAAATATAGTAAGTGAAAATAACATTATTACGGAGAGAGCAATGATGTTAACGTTAATGCTTTTTTCCTCCTGTGTGTATAATTTATTCGACATATCCTTCCGATATATCCAATTTAATTATACATCTTTTCGGTTGACAATTCAATCGGAATTGTGTACAAAATTTTACGTCGAATTTTGTCTAACCTACACAGACTCAGTTTTTACCCCGAAAAGTGAGATAAAACGTCGCGTCCCCCTTTAACTTTTTTAGGTTCTGTGGTATCATATCGGTATAGATTATATACAGGTGTGGTGATCACATGAAAAGAATATCGGCGCTGATGCTTGCGGCGCTTGCCGTAATGAGCCTTGCTGCCTGCGGGCGCAGCAGGGATGATGGTGCGGTCTCCGGAGGCACGGACACTGTCCGCGAGTCGAGCGATACACTTCCCGAAACCGTCCCCGAGACTGAGACCGTCCGGGTGACGGAAACAGAGCCGGTGACTGAGCCGCCGGTCATTCACGTCGAGTCGCTCACGCTCAGTGCATATGAGGCAACGCTCGCAGTCGGCGAATCGTTTATGCCTATCGTCGCGATGGCACCTGCGGATGCCGCAGATCTCACCGAGATATGGTATTCGAGCAATACGGTGGTTGCCGAGGTCGATATGTACGGCAATATTACCGCGCGCAGTGCCGGCACGTGCACCGTTACGGTCCTTTCCGCTGACAACAACGCGGCGTGCGCTGATTTTGCGGTGACGGTGACACCGCCGCCGGAGACCGACCCTCCCGTAAAGGCGGCGCCGAAGGCCGCCTCGGGAGTGACGTACATAGACGGCATACTGATCGCAAACAAATCGTATCCTCTGCCTGAGGACTATAATCCCGGTGAGGATCCCGAGGCGCTTGCGGCGCTCTATCGGATGTTTGATGCCGCTGCTGCCGACGGCTGCTCAATGCACATTGATTCAGGCTTCAGAAGCTATGCGACACAGACGTGGCTATATAATTCGTACGTTCAGCGCGACGGGGTCTCTGAGGCGGATCGGTATTCGGCGCGTCCGGGGTATTCCGAGCATCAGTCGGGACTCGCATTCGACATAAATGACACGAGCAGCGCGTTTGCATCGACTCCCGAAGCGTATTGGCTGGCGAAGAACGCATACAAGTACGGATTTATACTTCGCTATCCTGAGGGCAAGGAGAGCATAACCGGGTATATGTTTGAGCCGTGGCACTACCGCTATGTCGGAGTCGAAAAGGCAAAGCTCATATATGACAGCGGTCTGACGCTCGAGGAATATCTCGGGATCACTTCCTTCTATTCATAAAAAGCGGCACAGCCGTGCACACCGGAATTCCGGTGTGCACGGCTGTGCTTTTGTTGACTTTTTGAAGTGTCGGCTCAGCCTGCGAAGCGTTCCGCAGGAAGACGCGGCATCCGTGGCGAAAATGAGCTATACAGAGATGCTCTGCTTTGAGCCCGATCGGCTGAGAATTACTCAGCGTCCATGTTAAGAAGGCGTCTGAACTGCGGCACGGTCATGAGCACGATGACGGCGACCTCGGTGAGAATGAGCTCGGGCAGCATGAATGAGCCGTTGTAGAGTGCAGAGTAGATGTAGGGCGAATATCCTTCAGCTACGGCAGACTCGGTCCAGAGCGTCACACCGGAGATGTAGTGGCAGACGAAGCGTGCGAAGAGGGCAAGCGCCACGCCTATGCACATTTTGATGCGCAGGTGCTTTTTGTCGGCTGAACGGTTAAAGAGACCGCATATGCCGAGCGCGGTGAACGCGAATATGTAATCGAGGAAGATGCACGCGATGAGGACGACGGGTGTCAATCCCCACGAGAGAACGCTTGCAAGATCGAGCGCAAGCTGTATGACCGAGTATGTGAATGCGCATCCGAAGCCCCAGCGGGGACCGTGCCTCAGCCCGACCATGCATATCGGAAGCATCGAGAGCGGTGTAAGCGACCCGCCGAAGGGCATCTTCCACAGGTGGATCATGCTGAGCACCGTAGCGAGTGCCAGCATTACGGCGCTTTCAGCCAGGATGTGGATTCTCTTGTTCTTTACCATATAAAACTCCTATCTGCCGCGACGGCGGCAAGTCATGATTTTGCAGCGGTGCGTGCCGATACAGAGAAAAGGCGCACCCCTGAGGGGGCGCGCCTTAAATATGCTGCTCGCTGCTCCCTACGCCGGTATTATCCGTATCAGGTCAAAGGGTTTGCTCTCGAAGAGCATCTCAGCCGCTGCGTTGCCGCAGTCAGGCACCCCTGCACGGAGTATTATACCGCAGACGGCGTGGTGTGTCAAGGGGCAAATTTCGACTGTCCGATTTGCACACAACCCCCATTGACAGAGATTACTTTTATATGATAAAATGTACATAGATTCAATAGCTCGCGCGGATCACGCGCGAATATCAGGAGGTGTCTATGAAGAAGAGACTTGCGGCGGTCATTCTGACACTCGCCATGCTGTGCGGTGTGCTCATGACCGGCGCCGCAGCGTCCGATGATCTCCCGTTTACCGATGTTAAGAAGGGGAGCTGGTACTATGATGCGGTTTCATATGCGTATTTCCGCAATATCATGACGGGCGTCAGTGACAGAGAATTTGATCCGAACGGAGGGATGAACCGTGCGATGTTTGTGACCGTGCTCGGACGTCTCTGCGGCGGGAAGCAGGTACAGACTGACTCTTTTCCGGATGTGGAGGCTGACTCATGGTACGGCGGCTGGGTCGGCTGGGCGGTCGGTGCCGGGCTCGTGAACGGCTTTGAGGACGGCACGTTCAGACCGTTCAGCCGCATAACCCGCGCCGAGATGGCAACGCTCATGGCGCGGTACATATCGTTTTCAAAAATCATACCGACGCACAGTTGGGGTGCAGACTTTACCGATAAAGATGCGATCCCGCGTTGGGCGGCTGAGTTTGCGGAGGAGATGCGTCTTGCCGGACTCGTTGCCGGAGACGAGAACGGCAGATTCAATGCCGGTGGTAACCTGACCCGCGCAGAGGCGGCTACGGTGATCCGCCGCCTGTGTGAGATGACGGATGATCTCGCCGTTGGGGAGCCTGTGAGACCGTCGTATGTCGTTGCGGACGGCGTATGCTTTCTCGACGGAACGAAGCTCTATTATTCCGGTACGGCACTTACGTCGGACTGCAGCGGAGTGAGTCTCGGGCGCAGTGATGACGGCAGCTATTATGTTGCCGGGAGTGACGGAGAGCGAAGCGCCCTATATAATGATCAGACAAGATGGCTGCAGTATCTCGTCGGCGCGCAGAATTCGATTGCCGACGGCCACTATCTCGGCATCGACCTTCGGGCGCTCGGAATATCCCCTGCGGAATACCCTGCGATCCGCATAGGGTACCGCACGGCGGGCGACGCCGAGGTGAGGTTCGGAGTGTATGCCGTGACGACAAACTCGACGGGAGCGGTGACGAGCAACGACTCGCGTATCATTGAGATTGAGCCACGCACGGAAGACGGCGGAAGAAACTACTTTACCGTCGATCTCTCGGGCGTCGGTATTCCCGACACCTCGACGGAAGTCACGCTTACCGTTATGACGGACGGCGACGGACTTGAGCTGTTCTATCTCGGCGCATACCGCAGCCTCGCCGCTGCCGATGCAGCGGATCCCTCGGAGTATATCGGGAACGGTATCACGCCTGCGGTTCGGTACATTCCGAATGTCTCCCAAACGAAGGAGGAAGAGCTTAACAGTATATGCGACGAACGGCGCGACGGTATTCTGAACAGTGAGAATATCACGAATCCGGACGATATATCGGGCAGCTGCTACTACATTTCGTCTTTCCGCGGCGACGACTCAAATGACGGACGGTCGCCGGACACGCCGTGGAGATCACTGTCAAAGCTGTGGCGATCGATCCCGAACGGCGAGGAAATTTCAGCGCTGAAGAGCGGAGACGCGGTGTTCTTTGAGCGCGGCAGCGTCTTTTACGGAGAACGCGGCACGCGCTCGTCGGGCAACGGAGTTCTGGCGTGCGCCCCCGGCGTGACCTATGCAGCATACGGAGAGGGTGATAAGCCGCTCTTCACGAATGCGCTCGACGTGAACGGAAGCCGCGGCTGGGTCGAGACCGGGTATCCGAACGTATACCGCCTTGTCGATCCGTTCCGCGTCCCCGATACTGCGGAGGACAAAGGGTACTGCGACGTCGGTTCGATATCCGTAAACGGCGGAGAGATGTGGGGAGTCAAGGTGACGGTTCAGGATCCGTATCGTCCGTATTCCGTGAAGGAGGGCGGCGGTGCCGAGGCGTACACATCGATGACCGTTGACTGCGGCACGGTGACGAACGGTCGCAACGTATACCGCGAGGAAGCGCGCGAGTTTACGGATCCCGGATGTCTTAAGAATGAGCTTGAGTATTTCCACGACTGGAACGACAATTCGCTGTATCTCTATTGCAGCGCGGGAAACCCCGGCGAGGTGTTTGATTCCGTAGTCGTATCTCAACGCGGGTCCGGTATAGGCGTTGCCTCCGGCGTGACTCTTGAAAACCTTGCGGTGAAGTACACAGGTGCACACGGCATGACGAGCAGCGAAGGACGCGATATTATCGTCAGATTTTGCGATATCGAGTGGGTCGGCGGTTCCGTTCAAGGCGGCACTATGCGTTACGGAAACGCATACGAAAATTGGGGCAGCTGCGACGGGATCCTTGTGGAGAACTGCTATGTGAATCAGTGCTACGATACGGGCGTGTCAACACAGGGCAACAACGGACGCATGGTGAACATGAGCGTCTCGGACTGCGTGATCGAGCGGTGCACGATGGCTGTGGAATTCTTCAATTCCGAAGCGGATCCCGCGGCGGACAACATTATGACAAACATTTTTGTCGAGAACAACTGCATGCGCTATTGCGGCTACGGCTTCGGATGCGGACGCAGCGACAAGAAGGGCACGTTCTTCGAGGGATCTAACTGGAGTCGCGGAAAGTCGATCTTTAACGTGAGGTTTGCGCACAATCTGTGCCTGTATGCGGCGGATTACTGCTTCTCTGAGGATTCGGTCGCATGCGGCGACAGAGCGCCCGGCGTGGCGTTTTATGAGAACCAATATCTTGTGTACAGCGGTTCGTATCTTGCTCGCTCGGCGGCGAATATTGCCGACCGTGCAGGGAACAACTACACGTACTATCCGTACACGCTGCGGTATATTGAGCAATTGGCGGCTCTCGGAATCGAAAAAGGCTCGTACTTCTATTCATACGACTGCCCGATCGACGAGCTGGAAAGCGGCGGATATTACGGCACTCCGATCGACCGCTGAATGCGGAGACTTCTCAGCGGTGACAAATATTTTCGGTAATTTTCAAAAATATATTGACAAACGCCGGACAGTATAGTATAATATCTTCCGTCAGCGATGGAATATTGCGTGACGGAATGCGAGAGTGGCGGAACTGGCAGACGCGCACGTTTGAGGGGCGTGTGGTTCACACCGTACGGGTTCAAGTCCCGTTTCTCGCACCATA
>CAKSEM010000045.1 GCA_934446485.1 uncultured Eubacteriales bacterium
AGATATGAGAATAAAAAACTTTATATATCTGAAGGCGAGGTTTGAATACCCGACGAGAATATATAAAGGGGTAAACAGGAAAGATAAGGCTATAAATCGTTTTGAACATATGTCGGCTCTGCATTAGTGAAAGAGAATATTATGCAGACACGTCAGAGCAGAATAAAGGTCTGCAGAGCCTTTCGGGGATTGGGGGCCTGTGAAATGTCATTTGGCGGCTTATTCAAGTCTACAGCTCAGCCGATTATTGTGACGTACGGGAAGTTTCGACCTTTGCCGACGGGGGTGTTCCGCAAAAAGCTTCACCTGCAATCAACGAGCGAAGCGGGAGAGAACTGTAAAATTTGCAATTGCTCGACAGAAACGGCTGATGCCCGTATGCGTGCGTCGGATATAGGTAAGAGAAGATTTGGCGTGCCCTCGGATTGAAATGCCGGGCTGTTCAAGCCTTCGGTTCAGCCGAGTGTTTTGATTGCACGATCTCCCGGATCCGCTTCGGCGTGACACCTGACACTGCTGCGGTGACTGCGGAGACAGCTATATAGATAAACATTTTTGCGACCGTCGGCAGCGTCAGTGCCGTGACGGTACAGAACGCGGCGGATGTTATACACGACAGCACAAATGAGCGCAGCCACGGCGACTTCTTGTGCCGCCGCAGAAAACAGAGCAGGTATATTAGATAAGCCGCTGCCGAAGCGACGGAGGCGGCAGCGCAGACGGCGCGTATGCTTCCGAATATCGCCTGTGCGGAAAGCTCGAGAGCGAGACTCATTGCAATTGACGCCGCGCCTGCCGCGAGGCAGCCGCCGAGGCGGCCGGACACCTTGTAATATGTGAAAATTATAACGGTGACCGCGCCGGAAAAGATAAGCTGCGGCATCAGCAGGCGGAGGTATTCGAGTGACGGTGCGTAATCCGCCATAAGCGTGCGGACGAAGACCTCGAGCGGGAAATATCCGGCGAGACATATACCGCAGAGTGCGGAGAACAGTGAAAGAGTGTCGGAAAAGTGACGGACGGCACGTTCACCCAGCCGCTTCAGGTACGGAAAGAGCACAACGGCAACGGACGCCGTGACCGTCGTGCCCACGGCGAGCATGCTGTGTGCAAATGCATATACCGCGTAATCGTCGGTGCTGTAAGCAAGCGATACGATCTGGCGGTCGAGCATACCGACAACGCGCAGGAGCTCTGCGCTTGCCGTGAGCAGTATTCCGCGCCCTACGGTGCGGCGCAGCATCGGCAGTGTGCGTGAGAGCTTCTCGGCTCTTCCGAAGGTTATGTCACGGTAACGCATCGCATACCACAGCATGACACCGATCCAGATTGCGGCTGAGGCGTACAGATACCATCGGTAGGATACATTTCCCATGCCGCAGACTGCGGCAAGCACGACTGCTGCCGTGAAGCGCAGCAGCGCCGACACCACGCCGAGTACGGAGTACTCCGAAAAACGGCAGGTTGCCTCAGATACCGCTCTGTAGTAGGTGGTCACGTTTATTGCAGCGGCGCGGAGCGCTATCACAATCCCGATAAATCTGTACTCATCCGAGAGGGCCACAGCAGAAAACGCGGCGATGATCAGTCCTGCTGCCGTTTGTACGGCGATGAATGACCGCGTGTACGCGCGCATTGCGGGACGCTCCAGAGAGTCGTACGTTCTCCCCGCAAGCTCCATCGATAATCCGTCGGTCATGCCGAGCTGCAGGAATGCCGTATACGCTGCGTAGAGCGAGAATATTTTGAAGTAGCCGTAGTCCGTTATGCCGAGCATCAGCGGGCACAGAAGCCCTACGGCAGTTTCGCAAAGAACGTATACGACGTTTCCCGTCATGACCCGCACAGTATCCGATACGAATCCCCCGGCGCCGTTTGCCATAAGTTCAAATCTCCTCTCGAGGTGTAATGCCCGCGGATCTCGCTTCCGTATACTCCGATTAAAATGGCGGCGCTCTGTGCGGTCAATACCTCGGTGAGCCCAGTCTGCGCTCACTGCGGCGATTTATCAGCACGGTCGGAGCCGTGCCGTCCGATGAGTGCATCTTCACCGCTGCGGCGGCGAGAACAGCAAATCTGACGCGACGCCCGAGGACGATCAGCACACGGTCGGAGAGCGCCGCACAATCAGGGGCGCTGCTGTTTCGGTATGCCGCAGGAGCGACGAGGAAAATGCAGCCGTACTGACCGCGCAGGCGGGATATGAGCTCCTCAAACCGTGCCGTTGAAGCCGCTTTCGGGCGCCCTCCGCCATATCGGAGGATGTCGCAGCCACCGGGTATACGGAGTATCAGATCCTCCGTCGGTGTGCCTGAGTACACGGCTTCCGACAGCCCGTCCCCGTTTCTGTCCGATGGTGAGGTCTCGATCACTATAGCCCGCCTGCCGCGCCTTGACAGCTCATTCGCAAGAAGCAGAGCGACGCACTCGCAGCCCTCGTCGGGAAGTGAGGATGTCACGGTGATTACGGAGCCGTCCTCGCGGCACATATCGGATACCGCACGTCTGACTGCGGAGTATGCCCCGTCGGCAGGGCGGCGCGCCGTGTCCGAGAGGTATTTTCCAAATCCCTCGCGCGGGAGCGACACCTCGCCAATGACCCCGAGTCCGGTGCACGGCTCAATGTCGGATATGTAGTTTATTCGGTCGCCGAGGACGAAATATATGAGTGAGACGAGGTATATTATGACTGCGGGAGCTGCGGCAGCGACCAGATAATGCCTTGCCTTCGGAAGATTAGAAGGGCTATCAGCCGGCGACGGCTCATGCAGAACCGTAACGCTGACGTTTGTGCCGAAATCGGTTGAGGCGTCGACCGCTGCGGCAACCACAGCGTCGGCGGTCCGTTTTGCCATGTCGCGATCCTTCATGGTTACGCTGACGGAGACTATATCTGCGCTCGCATCGACGCTGATATGCCGCGAGAGCTCATCGTAGCTCCCGTCATATCCGGCATCTGCTGCGGCACGGTCGAGAACGGTGCGGCTCAGTATGAGCGACTCCATGTTCTCCGTCAGTCTGCGGTCATGCGACAGCTCCCCCGAATCGAGGCAGAGGAGCTCTGCTTCGGATGAGTATACCGGTGGGATCAGGCGACCGGGAAGTATGTATGTCAAAGCGAGTGCGACGACGGACGCTGCGAGCATCGGCAGCAGCGTCCGCCGCAACACCTCGGTGAGATCCGCAAATCTCACAGTTCGGCACGGTGTGGATTCCATCTTTAAGTTTCCTCCGAAACGATAAATACCGGCTTCCCCGGAAGTCGTTACAGCGATGTGCCGTGCGGGAGCCGCGCGGCGGCGCGTGATCGGTCATCGTCGTCGATCTGCCGCACCGGGCGGCACGGATTGCCGTACGCCACAGTATTCAGCGGAATGTCATGCGTTACGACCGAGCCTGCGCCGATAACCGAGCCGTCGCCGATCGTTACCCCCGGCATGATGAGCGCACCGGCGCCTATCCAGCAGCAGCTTCCGATCGTGACGCTGAGGTTGTACTGATACTGATCGCGCCGCAGCTCCGGCGGTATGGGATGGGCTGCGGCCGCGACTGTGACGTTCGGCCCGAACATCGTGTAGTCCCCGACGGTGATCGGTGCGTCGTCCACGAGTGTCAGGTTGAAATTTGCATATACGCCGCGCCCGAACCTGACGAAGCGTCCGCCCCAGTTTGCATGGAGCGGCGGCTCGATATAGCAGCCCTCGCCGATCTCGGCGAACATCTCACGAAGGAGTTCGGTTCTTCTTTCGGCTTCACCCGGGCGGGTCGCGTTGTAGTCATAAAGCCGCTCAAGGCACACCGTCTGTGCTGCTGCAAGGTCACTGTCAGTCGGAAGGTACAGAGATCCGCTGTGCATGAGTTCAATCTTCTGCCGATCCATCTCTCCCCTGCCCTACGTTATGCGATCGGCTCAAAGTCCGAGGCGCCGTGTCGGCAGAGCGGGCAGACGAAGTCGTCCGGCAGGACATCTCCCTCGTATACGTATCCGCAGATGCGGCATACGAAGCCGTGCTTGCCGTCGGTCTCCGGTTTCGGCTTGACATTCTCGTGATAGTAGCTGTAGCTCATGGTTTCGGCGTCGGACATGGCGCGGGCTTCCGTTATGCTGCATATGAACATGCCGTGAGTGTCAAGATCGACGTAGCTCTCGACCTTCAGCGAGATGAACGAGTTTATATACCTCGGCAGGAAACGCAGCCCGTTCTCGCTTCTCAGCTCCTCGATCCCCTCGAATTTGTCGTGCTCACGTCCGCTGCGGAAGCCGAAGCTCTCAAATACGCGGAACGGGGTGTCCACCGTGAGGCAGTTCAGATTCATGATCCCCGCCTGCTTTATTACGTGGTGCGAATAGTTGTCTTTGTTTATCGTGACCGCAATGCGGTTCGGTGCGCTCGTCACCTGCGTGACCGTATTTACGATGAGCCCGCAGTCGCGGGTACCGTCGTTTGCGGTTATGACGTAGAGACCGTAGCCGATGTTGCCGAGCGCCGAGAGATCGTTCCGTTCTGCGGCATCGGCGTGCTGTGCCATGTACTCGCGGCAGAGCTCGTCCGCGAGGGCTGTGATCTCGCTGCGGCTCCTTTCGTCGAGAGCCGACTTTATGCTGACGGTCTGATCGGCATAGGAGATCTTTTTCGATCCTTCAAGCATACCGCGCATGACCTTGGCGGCGAGCGGTGCCCAGCTTCCGTTCTCGATGAAGGCGACCGTGCGGTTCTGATATCCGCGTTCGGTGAGGTGTTCTATGAATTCGCGCATATACGGGAAGATGCCTGCGTTGTATGTCGTCGTTGCAAGGACGAGCTTGCTGTGGCGGAACGCGTCCTCGATCGCCTCAGCCATATCCTCACGTGCGAGGTCGCAGACGACGACGCGCGGGCAGTTGCGCGAACGCAGCTCGTCGGCAAGGAGGAGTGCGGCGCGCTTTGTGTTGCCGTAGACTGAGGTATAGGCGATCATTACGCCGTCGCTCTCGGCCTCATACGATGACCATGTGTTATAAAGCCCGAGATAATAAGGAAGATTTTCGGTGAGCACCGGTCCGTGGAGAGGGCAGATCATCGAGATATCGAGACCCGATGCCTTCTTGAGGAGTGCCTGCACCTGAGCACCGTACTTTCCGACGATGCCGAAGTAGTAGCGGCGTGCCTCGCATGCCCAGTCTTCAGAGGCGTCAAGCGCGCCGAACTTTCCGAAGCCGTCGGCGGAGAAGAGGACGCGGTCCGTGCTGTCATAGGATACTATGACCTCCGGCCAGTGAACCATCGGTGCCGTGAAGAAGGTGAGAGTATGGCGTCCGAGCGGGAGGGTGTCGCCCTCGCCGACAACGGTGCGGCGATTCTTGAAGTCATCGCCGAAGAAGTTTCCCATCATGGTGAAAGCCTTAGCTGAGGCAACGACGGTCGCGTCCGGATAGACGCGCATGAAGCTTGCGATGTTTGCGGAGTGGTCCGGCTCCATGTGGTGCACAACGAGGTAGTCGGGGCGTCTGTCTCCGAGCGTATCGCGCAGATTATCGAGCCATTCATGAGTGTATGCGGCGTCAACTGTGTCGAGAACGGCGATCTTCTCGTCCATTATTACGTATGAGTTGTAAGCCATACCGTTCGGTACGGTGTACTGTCCCTCGAACAGGTCGATTTTGTGATCGTTTACGCCGACATAGCGTATGTCCCGTGTGATTTCCATATGATCTCCTCCGATTTTATGTTTATTGTTCCCTGATGATCGCGAATATTATCCTTTTCAGTAATTTTACCATGAGACACCCATGTTGTCAAGGCAACCATTGCGACTTTATGTCCATAAAATGAAGTCGGATCCTCGGAAAAGCCGAGTGCGGCGAGAGGTTGATTAGTTTGCGGGTGTGTGGTATATTTCCGGAAGAGGCGAACGTCATAGCGCACGCCTACATACTGTACCGTATAATATCGGAGGAGATCATATGGTTATCACACGGACGGATCCCGAATTTGCGAAACAGTTTGAAAATTTTGCAGGCAGCGAGGTTGTCGGCGAGGTGAGCAGACACTGCCCGAGAAGACGCGGAACCTTGCAATTTTTGCAGTACTTATCGGCTGCGGGGCACGGACGCTTACCGCGAAATGCTGCCTGCGGCAATTGACAGCGGCGTAACTCCGGTTATGGTCAAGGAGTGTGTCTATCAGGCGACCGCCTGCCTCGGATACGGTCGGATGCTGCCGTTTCTGAATTTGACGAACGAAGTGCTGGCGCAGCTCGGCGTACCTCTCCCGCTTCCGGGACAGGCAACGACCTCGGCGGAGAACCGTCTGGAGTGCGGAGTCCGTGTACAGGCCGAGGTCTTCGGCGATGGGATGCATGAGGCTTGGCGCAAGGGGCACATCAATCGCTGGCTTGCGGACAACTGCTTCGGCGATTATTACACGCGCACCGGGCTCGATCTGCGGCAGCGCGAGATGATCACCTTCTGCTTTCTGATGGTCCAGGGCGGCTGCGAGGCACAGCTCACAGCTCACGCCGCGGGGAATATGAACATAGGCAACGACCGCGACTTCCTGACGCGCGTCGTGTCGCAGTGTCTGCCGTATATCGGATATCCGCGCAGCCTGAATGCGCTTTCCTGCATCGCCGAAGCATCCGAGCGCTCGTCCGGCTGAGGGCGCGCGCCGCCTGTGATGCAGTAGAGCCTGCGGCGTTGTGTGCAGATTCGGTCGGGGCGGTTTTGCCGCCACCCGACGAGCGCTCGGAAACGATAAAAAAACGAGCCGATACGGCTCGTTTTTTGTTTTCAGGGGCACTAAGACTCGAACTCAGGACACGTGGTTTTGGAGACCACTGCTCTACCAACTGAGCTATACCCCTATGTGTTTGCGGCATCTGCCGATGCCACATCACATAGTATATCACAGTGCGGCCGATTTGTCAATAGCTATTCTCGTTTTTCGACGGCAGAGCCGGAGCTGTTCGTCGAAAAGTGTCGTGAAAACCGACTCTCTGCAGCGCATAGACCTTGACACGTCGGCGGTTATGTGCTAATATTTATCTTGAGAAATTATCTGCAGGAGGTGCGACGTGAATCTATACAACGCGGCGTGGTACTTCATGATATATTCAGCGGTAGGCTGGGGAGCGGAGGTGTCGTATGCCGCCGTGTGTCACGGCAGATTTGTGAACCGAGGCTTCCTTTGCGGGCCGGTCTGTCCGATATACGGGATCGGTGCGATACTTATAATCCTGTGTCTTGCACCTATCGCCGACAGGCTTATCCCGCTCTTTCTTGCTTCGGTGGCGCTGACCTCGGTGCTTGAGCTTGTGACGGGCTTCGTCCTCGAAAAATACTTCCATACTAAATGGTGGGACTATTCCGAGTTCCCGATGAACATAGGCGGATATGTGTGCCCGAAATTTTCGCTCCTGTGGGGGCTTGCGTGCGTATTGCTCGTCAGGGTGCTTCACCCGATCATATCTTCGATCGTCGAGCGCGCTCCGCACGGCGCAGGCACGGTAGTGCTGTCGATCTTCCTTATAGTGCTGTCGGCAGACGTTATAGTTACTCTCGTCAGTCTCTCCTCTCTGCGCAGCTACTTCCGCGGAATCGAGGATACGCAGCGGATCATGCGCGTTGTGTCGGATCGGCTCGGAAGCACGATATCGGACGAAACCGTGGAGCTGATGTCGAAGAATTCCGGCATTCTGCGTCGGCTCGGCGCGACCTATGAGGCCGCGGGAGAGCGGCTCACCGTTAAGCGCGACGAGCTGATGAACGCTATAGATTACATATACCGCAGCATAGACCGCAACGGTATAGTTTACCGCCGTATCATGAGCGCGTTCCCGGCGATAGCCGACAGATATCGCAAGGCGCAGAGTGCGCTGCGCGAAAAGCTTTCGTCGTCGCGCGCATCTCTTCACGGAACTGCTGCAGACGGCGGAGAAGCAGCCGACGGAGCGGACGCGCTGTGTGCTGTGAACGAATCGCACGGAAAGGTGAGTGTTCAAGGTGGCTCAGAAGAACAAGACAACGTTTGATGTGAGAGTGGACTCTGCTCTGTACCGCAAGCTGCTCGGCGTATGCGAGCGCGAGGGGTGTACTCTCAATAATTATATGATCCGTATAATCCGCTCGAGCGTCGATTACAGCGAGCGCGTGCACGGGCGAATCGATATATCGAAGTACCCCGCCGAGCCGACGCCTTCGGATGAGACGCGGGAATGAGGTGACGCGGTGCTTTTATACATTGTGCGCCACGGCGAACCCGTCTACGATCCCGATCGACTGACGGAGCTCGGACGCCGCCAGGCGGAGGCTCTCTCGCACAGGCTTGCCGTTCACGGTCTCGACCGTATATTTACCTCTCCGAACGGGCGTGCGCGAGAGACGGCGGAACCAACCTGTCGTGCGCTCGGAATCAGCCCCGAGACGGAGCCGTGGATGAGCGAGGATCTCACGTGGAGTGAGTTTTCAAACAACGGTGAGGAGTGGAGCTTTATGGCTGCCGACTGCCGCGAGATGAAATCGGACTCGATGACATCTCCGGAGGCGCGCTGGTTCGACAGCCCCGCCTTCGCGCGTGCGTCGGCCCCGGAGTCGGGGTGGCAACGGATAGCTGCGGAATCGGATCGTTTTACGGAACGGCTCGGATACGTTCGGAGCGGATCCGTCTACAGGATCGATCGGCCGTCGGAGGAACGCATTGCGGCATTTTGCCATCAGGGCTTCGGATTGACGTGGCTCTCGTACCTTCTCGGTATACACCCGTGTCTGTTCTGGTCGTCCTTTGACATGACGCACAGCGGGGTGACGGTCCTGCACTTTGAGAATTTTGCTTCGGGATACACGGCGCCGCGCTGTCTGTGCCTGTCCGATACCTCTCACATATTTGCGTCGGGACTTCCGCTGAAGTACCACGGCGAGCTCGACTTCTGAACGGGCGCGTATAGGAGTAATACAAATGAAGATACTTATTTTGTCATGCAATACCGGTCAGGGACACAACTCTGCCGGCAACGCCGTAAAGGAGGCGCTCGAGGCGCACGGTGTTACCTGTGATATGCTGGATGCTCTTTCGTTCACCAGGCGCAGATACACCTCGCGTCTTGTCAGCGGCACGTACGTTAAGATGGTATCGGTTGCGCCCGCGGTGTTCGGCGGGATATACAAAGCGGGGGACATGATAAGCTCGCCGCGCTTCAAATCGCCGGTGTACTTTGCGAATGCACTTTCGGCGGCTCGCCTCGGCTTCTTCATCGACGCCGGAGGATATGACGGGGTCGTTATGTCGCACGTCTTCCCGGCGGAGACGCTGACGCGGCTCAAGATACGCAGACGCACCCGTGTGCGGACGTATGCAGTGGCGACCGACTACACCTGCACTCCGTTCTGGGAGGAGACCGATCCCGATTACTTCTTCATTCCGCATGAGGATCTTGCGGAGGAGTTCGCGGCTAAGGGGATCCCGAGAAGCAAGCTCATCCCGACCGGCATACCCGTCGCCTCCAAGTATGACGTGAAGATGCCGCGGGCGGAGGCACGCGAACAGCTCGGTCTGCCGGCAGATGCGAAGGTGTTCCTCATCATGACCGGAAGCATGGGTTTCGGGGACATTTCGGGCATCGTCTGGCGGCTGCTGCAGCGGACGGACGGCGAGTTTGTGCGTGTGCTCGTCATGACGGGCAGAAGCGAAAAGCTCCGCCGTCGCATAGAAGATGATTTTGACGGTGACGAGCGCGTGATACCGGTGCCGTTCACTCTTCAGGTGCCGCTCTATATGGACGCGTGTGACGTGCTCCTTACGAAGCCCGGAGGGCTTACGACGACGGAAGCTGCGGTGAAGCGCGTGCCGTTCGTTCACACGAAGCCGATTCCGGGGTGCGAGGCGAAGAACGCGCAGTTCTTCTCGTCGCATGGTATGTCGG
>CAKSEM010000046.1 GCA_934446485.1 uncultured Eubacteriales bacterium
CCTCTGCAAGGTCAGCAAACAGCGTCACGCCGTCGGGCTTATTTATCACGCTGCCCGATACCGCGATCACCTTTCCGTTAAATGCGGCGGCGGCAGACGCGAGATCGTCCGCATCGGTCAAAACCTTGACGAAGATCTCTCCGCCGTCGCCGCGGCGCACTTCCTCAACCGTCGAGTCCTCGACCGTTATCTGATCCGCGCTGATCTCATCCGCAGGCACGTATCCAGCGATCTTGAGCGGCAGTATGATACCGCCCTCTGAAAGCTCAATCTTTCCCGTGTCAAGTGTAATCGAGGGAGACTCCACGCCGATCGCGGTATATAGCTCGGTTTCACAGTCCGACAGCGCGTCCGCACCGAATACGATCCCGCCGTCAAGATAAGCGTTGACTGTCTCGTCCTTTGCTATCTCCCCCGACAGCTTGATCGTTGCTTTCTTTTTCTCAACGCTCACGACCTCAAGATCCATGTCGGAAAATGAGCCGCAAAGTGTGATATCGTCCGCCGTGAGCTTCTTATTAAACGAAGTGTTCTCGGCAGAAAGCCGGAGCGTCAATTCACTCTGCATCGCGGGAACGGTCGAAATATCGACACGCACCGCAGCCTCCCTCTCATCACTTACCGCGCAGCCGGACATGATCCCGAGAAGCATCACCGCAGCAAGAAGCACGGAAAACGGACGGATGAATCCTTTTTTCATTTTAGTCACCTCCCCCTCAGGGGCGTTCCTTTCTTGATTTATGTTGTTTATATTGTCTTAGCTGCAGCACCGTCGGTGCGGCTGCCGAAAGCCGGACACCTCACTTATCTTTCGGATACCCTGTTCCCGTCGAGATTGTAGAGCACCGTATCGTCCCAATGCCTGCGGATCGCAATCTCAGCCGTAAGATCGGTGTTGTTGTAGTTTATCGACCACTGCGTATTGCTAGTGATGTCCACGGGGTTCGGATTCTGGGACGACGCGCGCAGCGCATCCCAAACGGTACCGTCCGTAATCCTGTCACGCTGCTCGTCGAGCACGCTGATCACGGCATCGTAGCGCTCTCTGCCGTGACCGTATATGCCGTTCTTCTGATTTGGCAGAACTTCATCCTTGTACATGATAAAGAAGTTCGTGACCGCCTCGCTCTTCGTAACCGTAAGACTCCGCGCGCCGTCCTCACAGTCGTACTCAAACACCCTGCCGTCGCCCGATGCATCGGTTATATAGAAGTGGTAATCCCTGCCGGAGGTCGCCATCATATCGTACCCCGACAGGAGCTCCGCTGCCTCCTCGGTCGTCGCGGCACGGTCAAGCACGAGCCTGATCGCAAGCGTCGTGAATATCGTGGGCTTACCCGTACTCTGACGGGTTGGCTCGCTGTCAAGCGTCAGAACCGCTATCGACACACCGCGTTCGTTCATACCGTCAAGGCAGATAAACGGCGCGGTCAGAGCAGCAAGCCTCGAAGCAACGCCCGATGTCGGCGCGTTTGCCGACACATTGTCAAGTGCGGCAAAGGCGACCGAACGGTACGCCCCCTTCGGCGCGCAGTAGACGAGCATCGCCGAGGTGTCGTTCTTGAAATCGTAGTTTCGCCCCATATGAACATCCCCGTCGGTATCGGTCGCCGTAAATGCCGTGCATCCGAAGGACGGAGCCTTGATGTGCACCGGAAGGAGCGGGAGAGCTTCGCCGATTATGGCATCAATCATCGACTGATCGTCCGTGATCCCGCAGTTTATCACGTCGTCTATGCTGTAGTCGTACTTTATATCCATACGGTACAGGTCGTAACCGTCATCATACGAACTCAGCTTCTCTACGCTTGCCAGTGTGCGAAGTCTTGTAAAATATATTCCGGCAAACACTGCGATGCATACGAGAATGACCGCCGCGAGCACCGCGAGCACACGTATAACTGTTTTCTTCATGTAATTGCCTCCTTATCGGTCAGTGCAAAATCAAATCTCATCTCAAGCGCTGCAAAGAGCTTCTGCATAACGTTATCGGCGATGGTGCGTATGTCGAGACCGGATATGTACCTCGTCATATCCCGTATCTCGCCGTCGGGAACTCTGAATACCGCAAGCGACATTGTTAGAAAGCGTCCGAGCTTCTTCTCAAGCGTGAAGTACTGATCGCACGGGCGCGCCATATACGCGCGCATGAGCCCCGCCGTCCCGATCTCATATTCGTAAAAGTCACTCTCGGCGCAGTCCGCCATGTACGGTGCAAAGATACCTTGCAGCACCGGAGCTGTACGCGAATGTATGAGATCGACCATCTCGGAATCGGTGTACGCCTCGACATAGATCTCACGCAGATTGTCGCTGAGCTCGGCGAGAGAGAGCTGGATCGACGTTTCAAGCGCATACAGGCGCACCGGGCTTGCTTCCTCGCCCGTTATATTCCGCGCAATTCCGAACTGATTGTCAAACATGAATCCGATCAGCTCGGACAGCACGCCGGATTTGCTTCTGTAGATATTGTAAAACGTGCTCGGAGTAACATCCGCATCTTTCTGAATATCGGAAAGGGTCGTCTTCTTATATCCCTTTTCGATAAACAGCCTGACACACGCCGAAAGAATGCGCCGTCGGGACTCTTCTTTTATCTCTCGACGGTTCATTTTCATCACCCCCTCTGGAACATAATATGGAATGCATTCCATTACATATGCAGTATATCATACCCCTACGCAAAATACAACCCGTTAGGCTGTAATAATCGCAAATTTTACAATTTGAGAGAAAGAGCGCAGCGGCACCGGACCGGTGCCGCTGCATCAGAACTACGGAGTATAGTTTTTCAGAACATATCGGTACTCCTCGCCACAGGGAATGAGCCTGCACTCTCGCCGCATCACGGCGGATACAAAGTCCGCGCCGCACCTTATCTCGCAGTCAAAGAGCATCCCGGAGCCGTTGATATCCGGCGCATAGTGGAGATCACTCCCGGCAGTCACGGGCTTGCCCCGGTCGATGGCGAATTCAAACGCACGGCGGTTGAATTCGGGGTGGTTGACGTGCGCCGCGTTCACAGCCTCAATCGCATCCGTATCCTGATACAGGTGACTCGCCTCACGGAACGGATGCGCGAGCGAGGTGATCCCGCCTGCGGCACGGACAGCATCCGTAAAACGTCTTATGCTGAAACGGTCGAGATCCGGATTGGCAAATAAAAAGTCCGGCTCTATGCCGCATGCGAGGAACTCGGCGCCGTCCGCAGCGAACTCAAAGCCGAACAGAACGGTCATGCCGAGCCGCATACCTTCCGAGAGTGCATTTTCCCATCCTGCCGCGAACCGCCTGACACGTTCATCCCACGGAAGGTCGCGCGGAACTGCTGTATTTCCGTTGAAAAAGTGGTCGGTCACAACGATGTCGGCATATCCCGCCGCGCTGTGCGCGCGAACCATTTCGACAGCGCTGCTTCGCGCACACGCGCTCCCCTAGGACGTATGAAGGTGAGTTTCAAATAAGTATCCCATACATAGACCTCCCGACAGCGGCTGTCCGCCGCACTGCCATTGAACATACAAGTATTATAGCATATATTTGTATTCCGGGATAATTGCATCGTAAAAAATCCGCAGGGACTTTTTGATGTTCTGCGATATCACAGAATAATTCACAAACGAGGCTCCGAAGGAATTCCGAATTCCTGCGGAGCCTCGTTATATCTTAATCTTACTGCAAACATCCGCGCGTCAGTACCCGCATACGCCGTTTCGGCACAGCGGCACTCCGCGCGGTCGACGTTCCGGATCATCCCGTGATCGTCCCGTCTGTCACGGCCACGCCCCACGCCTTACGCACTGCATCGGCAGGCTCAGCCTGAATCGCTTCGGCAAAAACCTCAACGACCTGGTACAGCTTTTTGCCGTCCTGCGTCTCTTTTTCGCAGAGTGTAAACGGCGAACACATCACAGGGGAAAGTGCGCCCGGCTCTATCGGCTCGGTGTAATAATAGGTGTTCTCCTCACCCGCAAGCCAGCCGTTGTTCAAAGTAATTTTCGGATAGACGGACGGCTCCGCTCCCGAAACATTCCCGTCGGCATCGACAAAATGGGAAACGAGCCGCACCCGCAGATACTCCTTTACATTGCCGGTGTTCCGGACACGGATATCCGACTTTTCGCTTCCGACGACAGCCGAGCCTTCGGAAACATCCGCGCCGTCCAGTTTTTCCAGGACGGCGCAGGAGACCTCCGCCGGCACAAATGTGTTAGTAATGCTCGCCCTTCGGAACATAAAGCCGAGGGTGACACCGATCGCCGCAATTGCACCAAGCGCCGCACCTGCGATCAGCCACTTTTTCAGCTTCTTTTTCACGACAGCGTCACCCCTTTCCGTTTGAGATTCTTTCGCTGTTGCCGTTCAGCCAGTTGTTCTTTGCGGCAGAACCTCTGAACCTTACGGTACTCCCGTTCTTTTCCACGGTAACGGACTGCTCGGAATCGCCGTAACGCCATGACCAGCCGTTCTGCTGTGTTACTGTATAGTCGCGGCACGGCAGCTCTTCAACCGTCACACTGCCGTTTCCTCGGATCGTGACATAGATCACATAATCAGGATCGTTCTCCGCCTGGATCTTATAAACAAACACCTGCGTACCGTTGCTCTCGTCACTCTCGCCGTTCTCCCGCGTGATCGACAGAGAACCGTTGTCCGGGGTGAACTTGGCGTAAAACACATTAACATCAGGCATCACGGCAAGCTGTTCACTGACGGGATCCAGGTGATTTGTGTTTTCATCGACAGTTCCTCTGCCGCCAACCGGTATCGTGCAAGCCTCGTCCAAATACCATCCGGCAAATTTATAGCCTTTCAGCGCAGTCGGCGTCGAGCCTTTTATCTCCACATTTTCTCCGTTAAAGACCTCTATCGTAGTATCCAGCGTTCCTCCGCCGTATTTCCACACCTTATATTCGATCGTTCTCTGGACGGGCGCATAGTAGAATATGATGTAGTTTTGCTCGTCTATTGATCGGATCTGTATGGATTGCGACAACGCGGAAACGCAGGTCCATCCGCCGAAAGACACGGTCTCTGCCAATTCCGTCACCGTAGCACCGAACTGTGCCGTATCGGTCTTGGTATCCTTCAGCACTCCGTTTTCCCCGGCATACCGCAAGGAGCTCAGATCACTGATATCTGTGCCGTACTGCAGGTAGTAAACATTGTACTTCTGTGTATTTCTGGTATAGAAAATATACAGCTCTGTACCGTTTTTCGACACCTCAATATTGAAGCAGGCTCCATCCTCATCCATCGTGATCGGCTTACCGCTTTCGCTGCCGTCCCCGTTACTTACCATGGCATTTCCCTGCACCGTAAATCCACTGAAGGTCTGCGGCGGGATTGCACAAATTTGCCCGACATTGCCTATACCCTCGGTGTGTGCGGAGGACTCGGTATAGTTTATATAGTTGCCGTTCTCATCCTTGCTCAGAGCAAGACCCGCGCCTATATCCTGCAGCATATAATGCACGGCATAGTAAGCGCTGGTGGTGTTCTTGGTATAGTAGAACACAAGAACGTTTGTAGAAGCGCCGACATATTCACCCTTTTCATTCTTTTCCACTGCCAGGATCAGCCGCTTAAAGAATGCGTCGGGGATATAATCGGTGATAGTTTTGAAACGCTCGGTTATTACGGCATTCGACGTTGTCTTTGTTACGGCGGCGCTTATTTCCTTATTGGTATCCGCATACCGATATTCCACACGGTATTTTACCTCTTTCACTTTTACATAGGTAAAGGTAAAAATGTTGTGCTTCGGATTTTCCTTGTTCCCCTCATATTCCATCGTGATAGAATGACTTGCCAGTGTAGGGTAGTACCCTTCGTTGTAACCGCTGTACAGCTGATTGTACGGATCACCGACCTTCGGAGCAAAGGTGCGGGTGCTGCCCTGGTATGCAAAGCCCTCGGAATCGTCCGCTATGCACAAATGAAACCCTCCGTCAGACCCAAGATAGACATATGTACGCGTCACAGTTCCATTTGTAACGGTGTACGTCTCATTGTCTTTTGGCGCATCTGTGATACCGGAAAGCAAATTTGTCCACTCATCGTCAGTTTCCGGATCGTGAAATGCATAATGGATGCGGAACGGCTGAGCGGTCAGCGAGCCCCATGCGGCAAACACATTCAGATCCTTCACCACAGGTATATCGAGCGGCGTGAAGGCAAGCCTTTTGCCGTTCTCCTCATAGAACCATCCGCCGAAGGTATAATGATAATCGGATTTATCTTCCGGATTCCTAACGGGGCCGAGCACATTACCGTGCGTCACCTCTTTTTCTTCAATCGGTTTGACCGAAGTATCCCCCGCAGAATATTTCAGCAGATCATCATGGGTTTGGAAGAAGCGCACGGTGTGATTTTTCGGCGCCCACTTGGCATACAGCACAACATCGGTTGCCGGCATCTTATAATTCTCCGCCGGGTCGTAATGCGTGCCGTCGATACATTCGGGGCTTGCGTACCAGCCGTCAAAGTAATACGCGTTCTGCTCAAGCGTGTCCGGGTACGGCGGTGTTTTAAGTTCGCCGTTTTCCGCTATCATAGCGTCGTTCATAGGACTGTCAAACGGCACTGTGCTGGTATCGTATACAGTGTTATGGCTGTGCAGAGTTATGGTAAAGCTCTCGCGGGTATAGAAAAATCGCGATGTAAACGACATACGGCCATCGGCAAGCTCACCGTTATAAATCTGCTCAAACCACCTAGACGGAACAGCGTAAGCACTGTCAAACTCAAATCCCGTCAAAACGGTCTGTGTCTGTCCGCTGATCGATGGTGTTGCTGAATTGTACGAGCTTCCGATCACGTTGTCGTCGCTGGCCGAAACGCGGTCGTATAATCGATAGATCTGCCCGACTGTTTTACCGCTTTTGTCCTTGTATTCGTAGTAATAATACACATTGTTTGTGTCGGGATCGGTATAGGTGCGATCGGTATCGGCGGTCTCCTGATACCATGTATTCCCGGTCGCTCTGTAGGTGTAGGTAACACGGGCCTTGTTTGCCGCCGCAATTATGAGACTTTTCTGCTCCTCTGTCAGCTCATCGTCAAATACCGGCACATAGGAGTCATAGGTCCATTGGCGCGGAACGCTCCAAACTACATCTGCGCCGTTGTCGAAGAATGCAAGAAAGTAACAGGCGTTGGATGAAACATCGTCGCCGCCGACGGTCGACTTTGTCTTGATCTGCCGGTCAATACCTGTATCATCGTAGCTGTACTCTGTACCGCCATAGCTCCCGAGCAGGATGTCGTCATCCATCTTCTGATACAGACCCTTGATAGTGCTGTTAGAGTGCTCTATGGAATATTTCACCTTATACTCGCCGTTCCACCCGGCAAGAAAGGCATAATTTCCCCAACCGTCGTTGCCATTGTAATTGAGCGCTTTGTTTGCCCCGTTCTTGGTGTGAGCAGACGGATCCTTCACCGAAACCTTGCCGAACACATTCGTAGGCCACAGCTTTGTCAGATCCGCGCCGAAGCGTGCCGTAATTTCAAAATAGTGATAGCGCACTCCCGAATAAAAGCCGTTCTCGGGATAGGTCCCCACCACATATTTTGCTCCGTCCGGGTCGATCGGGGTCGGCAGCTCTTTCACTTCGCCCCACTCAGTCACCTTTCCAAGTATATCATACAGTGAGTAATTAGGTTTATTAGTAAGATAGCTGTTGTTATTCTTATTGCCGAAGCCGTAGGTGCTGCCGCCTACGACCTGGATGCTGCCCGCACTTGTCTCTTTCGCATAGATAAATCTCAGAGTGTAATACTTGCGTGTGTAGTACACATTGATAACGGTTGAACCGTCACCGTTCAATTTTACCTCGGTGTCCTTGTTTCTCTCCGTATCGTAGACATAATGCTTTGCATGACGCGCATAGCAATCCTTTGGATCATGGTCACTGTCACTCACGTGTTCATCGTTGCCGCATATAGGAATACTTGATGTGAGCACCGGGCACTGATCCGTGTTATCAGCGCGGACGGGATTGCCGGATATTCCGCTCATCTTTATCGTGCCTATGTAGGCATCGTTGTCATCATCCGCATTCTGCAGCCAATAGGCAACATTGTATGTAGTGTTTGCCTGTTCCCATTTAGCCCGGTAGGTTTGGTTTTCATTCGGAATGGTTGAGGGGAGTTCGTCTTTCTCTCCGTCGTATGTTCCGTCAGCCTCCTGCTTATCCCATCCGGCAAACACGTATCCGTGTTTCGTGGGCTCGTTCACCAAGAACGGCGTCCCGTAACGGGCATAGATAGGCTCTACGCCGTACCCGCCGTCGGTGTCGAATTTCAGCATGCAGTAATTGCGATCGTAATAGCACTCAAACACAGTAGAGCCGTCTGCCGCTACTGCCTCCGGATAATGGTGCAGCTTTGTAAATCCGACAATCAGAGATTCGTCCGCTGCAAGGTCCTTATCGGAAAAGATCGTGCCTGTCTTTGCGGCGCCGATCCTATACAGATCCAGATTTTCGGTGTACTGATCATCGTGGATGTTTTGGAAAAAATAGCGCACCGCATAGGGTACATCACTCGCAAAATAATAGACGTTTACAGTATACTGCGATTGCTCGTAGTTTTTCTGAATATTGAGATTTATAGTCAGTGCCGAGTTCGGAAAAGAATCTCTGTGGTCTTTGCCGCTGGTGTCCGGCAGTGCTTTGGCGGGGTCTGCCTCATTGTACCGAGGCTCATATCCCAGATAGGTCGGTGAAATAACGGTTGCGGTGTATCCTTCACTGCTGACATTCACATACCCCGTGTATGAGCTGTAGATAGGAAGCCCCGAAACACCGTCCAGATAGTTGATCGAGATATTCACCATCCGCTCTTCGCCGTTATCCTGTGCAGCCGCCCTGCGGACTGTTCTTTTCGAAATTTGCGATTCAAATGCCGGCTCAGTTATCCCGGGTATCTCACTATCGCTGAACGGCGTCAGATATTCCACCGTCACACACACCGGCGAAGACACACATTCATCCCCGCCGTAAAGTGCCCGACAGCGGACATACGTACTCCCCGAGCCGTCCAAAAGCGCCTGCACCATCGCATACGAAACGGTGAGCCGAGCGGAAGTGCCGTCGTAAATATTGACCCATGTGTCGTTCGTCGGATCGGCTAATATCTGCCACCGGTACTCGACTCCGTCCACGACAGGTGTGCAATCTGCCGTCAGTTCCGCCTTTTCATTCTCCGGCAGAGTCAGATTTTCAATTTTCTCCCCATCGTACCTGACCGTAACATCCGTCAGTTCCGATCCCGTAACCGCCATCGCCGGGTAAAACTGAAGGATCCCGGTAAGCATAACGAGGCACAGAAACAGCGACAGCAGTCGTCTGTATCCGACGCGTATCCCGTTCTTGTTTGCATCTTTCATGGTATCACCTTCGCATTTCGCGAGTCATTATCTGTTTTTTACAACATTCCACGCAGCCTCAGCACGCCCGGATTCTGTATATCCCGCATCCGCCGCTTCCGAAAAGCCGTGGTACTGCACCGCAGTCGCCTCGATATCAATAGACATATCTGCCGTCAGCCCTCCGAGCTGTGTTCGTGTCAGATCCTCTCTGACGGTAATCGTCCCTTCGTTTGCAAGCACATTCGCGACAAGCTCCTTATTTGCAATCAAAATGCAGTAATACACCGCACCGCTGCCATCTCCGGAAAGGTACTTCCAAGCATCGGCATCGACGCTCCAATCAAGAGCATCAGTACCGTCCGTCCGACAGACATATGAATATTTTCCGCTTCGCGTCCATCCGACAGTCTTTATCTCAAGAAAAACATAGCACGCCATCTCACTGCCGTCAAACTTCACGGTAGCCTTTTTTTGCATATCGACGCCG
>CAKSEM010000047.1 GCA_934446485.1 uncultured Eubacteriales bacterium
GTTCCATCGACCGCGTGAAGCTCGGATGGATCGGTCAGTACACGAAATTTACGAACCTTGCAGGAGGGGCAGAGTGACATCTCTGCCCTCCAAGGGTGGAATTATTATGATAGAAAGAATACATACTCCCGCGGATCTCAAGGGTCTCACACAGGATGAACTGTGTTCGCTTGCCGATGAGATTCGCGGGAAAATCCTTGAAGCTGTGTCGAAAAACGGCGGACACCTTGCATCGAATCTCGGCACAGTTGAGCTTGAGATCGCACTCCACACCGTATTTGACTGTCCGCACGACAAGATAGTATTCGATGTAGGGCACCAGTGCTACACGCATAAGCTGCTCACCGGCAGAGCCGATGATTTCGGATCGCTGCGGAAGTTCGGTGGCATCTCCGGTTTTACTAACCGCGACGAAAGCGAATACGATACCGTGACAGCCGGACACAGCGGTTCGTCGCTGTCTGCCGCACTCGGCATAGCTGAGGCAGCCGCGCTCAGCGGCGATGCATCTCACACCGTCGCTGTCATCGGAGACGGATCGTTCACGAACGGCATGATATATGAGGCTCTCAACAACTGCTCCTCGGCTCCGCCGCACCTCGTGATCGTCTTAAACGACAACGGAATGTCGATATCGCAGAATGTCGGCGGACTGTCGGCATACTTTTCGCGAATCCGCACGAGCGAGAGGTACTTCTCGTTCAAAGTCTTTATGAAAAAGTACTTTGTACGGATTCCGCTCATCGGGCGCGGTATCGTATCTGCGGCGCGCCGTATCAAAAATGCGGTAAAGCGTCTTCTGCTCAGTGACAATATATTTGAATCCCTGGGGCTCGAATACCTCGGCCCCGTAGACGGAAACGATATGAAAAAGGTCATCTCCGTCCTGCGCGAAGCAAAGAGCCGCGAGGAATGTACCATCGTCCACATAAAGACTAAGAAGGGGCTCGGTTATCTCCCGTCGGAGGCGTTTCCCGACAAATACCATTCCGCGCCGCCGTTTGAGCTTGACACAGGTTTCTTCGGTCCGTCAAGCACACTGAGCTTCACCTCGTCGGTATCCGACGAGCTGTGTGCCGTCGCCGAAACGGACAGCAAGGTGTGCGCCGTATGTGCGGCAATGCCGGATGGCTGCGGACTTACGGGATTTGCTGAACTGTTTCCCGATCGTTTCTTCGATGTCGGGATCGCCGAAGAGCACGCAGTTGCTTTCTGCGGAGGTCTCTCTATATCCGGTTTCCGACCAATACTCGTCATGTACTCGACATTCGCACAGCGTGTATTCGATCAGATCTTTCATGATATCGCGCTCCAGAGATGTCCCCTGACATTCCTTCTGAGCCATGCCGGTCTTGTGCCGGGAGACGGCGTGACACACCAGGGAATATACGATGTCGCGCTGCTCTCTCCGATTCCGGGTGTCAGAATATATGCTCCGGACAGCTACAGTGAGCTCAAGGCGCTGATCGGCGCCTCAGTTCTCTCGAACAGCATAGATGTCATACGGTACCCTAAGGGTAGTGAACTCTCCTACGACCGCTCCTCGTTCAGCCGTATCGGCGATGTGTTTGCCAATGTGCCGAAGGATCCGGATGCCGTCATCGTAACCTACGGCAGGCTGACGCGCACCGCACTTCACGCCGCAGCGAAATGCTCCTGCACGGCGGGCGTGATACGTGTTCTGCGCATCTCACCGCTCCCAACGGACGATGTAATCTCTGCCCTCGGCAGCGCCGCTGTGGTGTACATACTTGAAGAAGGAATACGCCGCGGCGGCTTCGGCGAAGCACTCGAAGCGGCACTGAAGGAGCGGGGTATGACCTGCAGAACCGTTGTGCACGCAATCGACGACGGGATAATACCGCACGGAGACCTCGAAAGTCTTATGCATCTGTGTGGGTTCGAGCCAAACGTGATTGCTTCCCGAATCGAGTCGGCAGCGGAGAATCCCCCCAGCTGATCGTTACTTCCGAAAATCAAAAGATATCGGCGGCGACTCACAAGCGAGTCGCCGCCGATATCTTACCTATCGTTATTTACTTGCTCTCGGTCGATGCAGGTTCAGCAGCATCGATCAGCTTTATGAGAGCCATCTCGGCTGCGTCACCGCGACGCGGCCCGAGCTTGTATATCTGTGTGTATCCACCGTTTCTGTCCGCATACTTAGGTGCGATCTCATCAAAGAGCTTCGTCACCACTTCTCTCTTAGTGATGTATGAGAACGCCTGACGGCGGCTTGCAAGTGTGTTGGTCTTGCCGAGGGTGATCATCTTTTCGGCCATGGCACGGACTTCCTTTGCACGGGTAAGCGTCGTCTCGATCGAACCGTTCTCGATGAGGTACGTCACCATACCGCGGAGCATAGAATTTCTGTGTGCCGTCTTTCTGCCGAGCTTTCTTGTACCGGGCATATATATGTCCTCCTTTTTGCTAAAGTAGTTCCGGCGGAGCTGCTCCCCGCCTTACGGGTCATTCGTCGTCGTGACGGAGCTCCAGTCCGAGTGACTGCAGCTTCTGCATGACCTCTTCGAGCGATTTCTTACCGAGGTTTCTGACCTTCATCATATCGTCCTCGGTGCGGTTGATAAGGTCTTCAACCGTATCGATGCCCGCGCGCTTCAGGCAGTTGAAACTGCGAACGGACATGTCAAGCTCCTCAATGGTCATCTCAAGGACCTTTTCCTTGATAGTCTCTTCACGCTCCACCATGATCTCCGCATTCTTTGCCTCATCCGACAGATCGACGAATAAGTTGAGATGTTCGTTGAGTATCTTGGCTCCAAGTGAAATCGCTTCTTTTGCAAGAATGACACCGTTCGTCAGCACCTCGAGGGTCAGTTTGTCATAGTCTGTGCTGCTTCCGACACGGGTATTCTCGACCGTGTAGTTCACATTGTATACGGGAGTATAGATCGAATCGGTGAAGATCGTCCCAAGTGCGGGCGATGCCCCCTGATTCTCTTCAAGGTAGATCTGCTTGTTCTTCTCGCCCGAAACATATCCTCTGCCGTGATCAAACGTCAGCTCCATGTAGAAGCGGATGTTCTCGCCGACCGTGCAGATATGCTGTTCGGGATTCAGAATCTCAATGTCTGCATCTCCCTTGATGTCGCCTGCCGTGATCTCGCGCTCTCCGGTCGTGTCTATAATGACAGTCTTTGAGCCATCGGTAAACAGGCGCGCGACTATACCCTTGACATTCAGTACGATCTCAGGTACATCCTCTTTGACTCCGGGAATCGTGGATATCTCGTGGAGTACACCGTCGATCTTAATGTTTGAAACCGCAACGCCGGGAAGAGAGTTGATGAGCACTCGGCGGAGTGAATTTCCAAGGGTGATTCCGTAGCCCCTCTCAAGAGGCTCGATGATGAACTTGCCGTTCCTGCCATCCTCACTCATGTTTATAGTCGCTATGTTCGGCTTCTCTATCTCTATCATAAATAACAACCCTCCCTTAATATTATATAAATCCGTATTTGCAGGTAACCGGCAGCGCCGTCGCGGGTCTCCCCGTCTGTCCCGACGCCGCATTTGCAAAACTGGGTCTCACTGCTGCCCTTCGGTGCGCACCCGTGCTTATCCCGCGTATCAGGCGCAGGATAGCTCTGACCCGCAGCCGATGAGGCATAGGCAGGTCATTATTTGGAGTAGAGCTCGATGATAAGCTGTTCCTCGAACGGGAAGTCCACATCGTCTCTCTGCGGGATAGCGATAACCTTTGCGGAGACTGCATCCATATCAACATCGAGCCACTTCGGCTTGATCGCGGTAGCAGCGTCCTCGATGAGAGCCTTGAACTTCTCGCTCTGGCGGCTCTTCTCCTTGAGGGCAACCACATCACCGACCTTCAGAATGATCGACGGGATATCAGCCTTCTTGCCGTTCAGGGTGAAGTGTGCGTGGCGAACGAGCTGACGTGCTTCCTTACGGCTTGAAGCCATACCCATTCTGTATACCACATTGTCAAAGCGTCTCTCGAGGATGCTGAGCAGGTTCTCACCGGCGATACCCTCTCTCTTATCCGCCTCGACATAGTAGCCCTTGAACTGCTTTTCCTGTACACCGTAGTAGCGGCGTGCAGTCTGCTTCTCTCTGAGCTGGAGTCCGTACTCCTTGACATTCTTGCGTCCTGCACCGTGCTGTCCGGGAACGGTCGAGCGTCTCGAGACTGCGCACTTGTCGCTGAGGCAACGGTCGCCCTTCAGGAAGAGCTTCTTGCCTTCTCTGCGGCACAGCTTGCAGGATGCGCCTGTATATCTTGCCATAATATTTCCTCCTCTGTGTTAGATTTGATTATACTCTTCTGCGCTTGGGCGGGCGGCAACCGTTGTGCGGGATCGGCGTCACGTCCTTGATAAGAGTAATGTTGAGTCCGGTCGTCTGGAGCGCGCGGATCGCAGCCTCGCGTCCGTTCCCGGGACCCTTTACGAATACTTCAACGGTTCTCATACCGTGCTCCATAGCGCCCTTGGCTGCTGCCTCGGCTGCGGTCTGTGCGGCATAAGGAGTGTTCTTTCTGGAGCCCTTGAAGCCCATTCCGCCGGATGAAGCCCACGATACGGTGTTGCCGGCAGTATCGGTGATCGTGATGATCGTGTTGTTGAAGGTTGAACGGATATGAGCCGCACCCTTTTCGATATTCTTTCTCTCGCGGCGCTTCTTGACAACCTTTTTTGCGACTTTTGCCATTTGATCGGTTCCCTCCTTACTTCTTCTTATTTGCTATGGTCTTTGCCGGGCCCTTTCTGGTCCTGGCGTTCGTCTTGGTCTTCTGTCCGCGTACGGGAAGTCCCTTTCTGTGTCTGATACCGCGGTAGCAGTTGATCTCGGTCAAGCGCTTGATGTTCAGGCTGACCTCACGGCGGAGCTCACCCTCGACCTTATAGTTGTTTTCGATCTCATCACGCAGCTTTGCAATGTCGTCCTCGGTCAGATCCTTCGCTCTCGTGTCCGGATCGATACCGGTCTTTGCGAGGATGTCGCTGGCACTCTTGGGGCCTATTCCGTAGATATAGGTCAGAGCTATCTCGACACGCTTGTTGTTCGGAATATCAACACCTGATATACGAGCCATACTTCTCTTTCACCTCTCTATTTCGGTTTTGCAGAGCTGATCAGCCCTGTCTCTGCTTGTGCTTCGGATTCTCACAAATGACCATCACCTTACCGTGACGCTTTATGATCTTGCACTTCTCGCAGATTTTCTTAACGGAAGGTTTTACTTTCACAGTATTTACCACCTTTCTCTCAGGTACCGACGGATATCCGTCAGCCCTTCGTTCGCCATGTTATTCTCCCCTTGGTCGGGTCATATATGGAGACCTCCACCTTGACCTTGTCTCCGGGGAGTATCTTAATATAGTTCATTCTGAGCTTGCCGGAGATATGAGCGGTCACGATCATATCGTTCGGCAGCTTAACCTTGAAGGTCGCGTTGGGCAGCGCCTCAACTACAGAACCCTCAAACTCAATTACGTCATCCTTAGGCATTAACTATCCTCCCGATCATTCACAAATTTCCGTTTCGGACAATTCAACCTCGGCAAAACGCCCGTCGTACGGCCTCAGAAGCTCGCGGATCACGGCATCATCCGGACTCTCCGCAAGGATCGCAAGCTCAGCATCGCTGAGGTGTGCCGCAACACGCACATGCTTCGGATTCTTCAGCTTCGGCAAGGCGGCGCTGTGCAGTCTGCCGTCGGCGACGGCAAGACGTGTGTCACTCACGCCTCCCGTGACACCGAGCACCAAAAACATTCGCAGACGGTCACGTCCCGCGGTGCTCTGTACCACAGAGCCGAAATAATCAGTGTCACAGATAAGTGTCATAGATTCAGACCCTTGTCAGAACGACTACACCGTCGCCGGTAAGCGCCACAGTGTGCTCATAGTGCGCGGAAAGCGAGCCGTCGCGCGTCACGACCGTCCAACGGTCGGGGCGTTCATCGACCTCAAATGTACCGACGTTCACCATGGGCTCGATAGCAATTACCATACCGCGGCAGAGCCTCGGTCCACGTCCAGGCGTACCGAAATTCGGAACGTTCGGATCCTCATGAAGATCGCGTCCGACCCCGTGACCGACGTACCGTCTGACCACAGAGAAGCCGTTCGCCTCAACGTACTCCTGCACCGCATGACCGATGTCACCGATACGCGCGCCGGGTACGCCGGCTGCGGCAGCGCCGCGTTCAAAGGCTTCGCGTGTCACATCTATGAGACGCTGCGCCTCGGGTGAGATGCGTCCGACAGCGAACGTGTTTGCACTGTCGCCGTGGAATCCGTCCTTGTAGGCACCGACATCGATCTTTACGATGTCTCCCTCTTCGAGGACGCGCCCACCGGGTATTCCGTGAATCACTTCGTCATTCACGGATATGCAGGCGCTTCCGGGAAAACCGCCGTAGCCGAGAAACGAAGGTCTGGCGCCGCACTTCTCGATATGGTGACGAATACGCTCATCGAGCTGCTTCGTCGTAATACCGGGACGGACCATCTCTCCGGCGAGCGCCAAAGCCTCGCCCGTGATGCGTCCCGGCAGCGCCATCTGCCGTATCTCATCCTGACTCTTTACTATGATCATACTTTCCTCTCCCTTCGGTATATAGCGGATTCTCTGTCGCAGAGTGCTGCCGTTACCGACAGAGAGGGGCGGGCGCAGCTCCGCGCGGCAAAAGCCGCAGCGGCTGTGCTGTCCCGTCCGGCGCAGTGTAAACCGCGCCGGTTTCTGACTTGCCCTTCGGCAGAAATTTGTGTCTTACCCTTCGAGGGCTGCGGCGGTAAGCGCCGTCGTGTCCTCGAGCTTCTCCTGTCCGTGGACTATCTTCAAAAGTCCGCGTGACTCGTAGAAGGCCTTGAGCGGCTCCGTCTGTTCGTGGTAGATACGGAGTCTGCTGCGGACGACCTCCGGGTCGTCGTCGGTGCGGCGTGTGAGCTCTTCCCCGCAGGGGCAGACCTCGCCGGCAGGCGACGGCTTGAACTTCGTGTGGAAAGTGGAGCCGCACGTCTTGCAGACGCGGCGTCCCGCCATTCTTTCCATGATGTCCTCATCGTCCACCTCGATCGAGATGACGTCGGTGATCTCTACGCCGAGCTCGGCAAGCGCCTCAGCCTGAGGCACCGTTCTCGGAAAACCGTCGAGAATGAAGCCATGCTCGCAGTCGGGTTTCGCAAGGCGTGCCTTAATAATGTCGATTACGACCTCATCGGGCACGAGCGCCCCCTTCGACGTGTATTCCTTCACTTTTTCTCCGAGTGGCGAGCCGGAGGCTATCTCCTCGCGGATAATAGCGCCGGTCGAGATCGCCGGAATACCGTACTTTTCGGAGATAATCTCCGCCTGAGTTCCCTTGCCGGCGCCGGGTGCGCCGAGCAGAATGAGATTGATCTTTCTCACGTCAGATCCTCCGATCATTCAAGGAAACCCTTGTAGTGTCTCATGGTCATCTGAGCCTCTATCTCGCGGATCGTTTCAAGAACGACACCGACAACGATTATGACCGATGATCCGCCGAATGCGAGCGAGCTGAGTGCACCGCTCGATGCTACATTCACGATGAGCGGGAGCACAGCGACGACTGCGAGGAGCAGAGCGCCGATAAACGTGATCCTCGAGAGCACCTTCGAGATGTAGTCGGAAGTCGGGCGTCCCGGACGGATACCGGGAATAAAGCCGCCCTGGCTCTTGATGTTGTTGGCAACCTCAACGGGATTGAAGGAGATCGCAATGTAGAAGTATGCGAACGCCACGATCATGACGAGCGTGAGCACGGAGTAGAACCAGCTGTCGCTCGAGAAGAGGTGGTTCACGATGAAGTCCCACACGCCGCCGCTCTTCGGAGGAGCAAACATTGCAATCGTCTGAGGGATCGTGATGATGGAGTTTGCGAAGATTATCGGCATAACTCCGACCATATTCACCTTTATCGGGAGATTCGAGCTCTGACCGCCGTACATCTTGCGGCCGACTACCTTCTTTGCATACTGAACGGGGAGGCGTCTCTCACTGTTCGTCATCCAGACAATGAATGCGACCATAGCGATCGCTGCCACGACTGCGACGACGGAGATGATGATGCCGACCCACCACGTAAACGTACCGGTCGAGCCGTCGGTCTTCGTGTAGGTGTAGTTCCCGCTTACCATCCTGATGATCGCCTCAACCATAGACGGCAGGCGTGAGATGATGTTTGCAAAGAGTATGATCGAGATACCGTTTCCGATACCGTTTTCATTGATCTTCTCCGCAAGCCACATGACGAGCGCCGAGCCCGCACAGTAGCAAGCGATGATAACTACTGCCGGGAACCACCCCGACTCGGTGATAACACCGTTGGCAGCAAGAAGCCTGTAGTACCCGAATGCGGTCAGGAGGCCGAGAGCCACCGTCGTGTAACGGGTGTACTGGTTGATCTTCTTTCTGCCCTCTTCCCCTTCTTTCGAGAGTCTCTCGAGGTATGGGATCGCAACGCACAGAAGCTGCAGCACGATCGATGCCGTAATGTACGGGTTGATACCGAGCGCAAAGAGCGTTGCCTGGGAAAATGCGTTGCCTGACAGGATATTCAGATACTGGAATATTGAGCCGCTGGTCGTTGCCATATACGTGCTCAGGAGCTCCTTATTGAGGTAAGGAACCGGGATCGCCGTACCGACTCTGTAGAGAAGAACGACGATCATCGTGTAGATGAGCTTCTTCTTGAGGTCTGCGACCTTCCACGCATTTCTTATAGTTTCAAACACTTAAATCACCTCGGCTGCGCCGCCGGCAGCTTCGATCTTCGCCTTAGCGGAAGCCGAGAAGATCTTTGCCTCAACGGTTATTTTTTTAGTGATATCGCCGTTGCCGAGCACCTTCAGACCGTCGAGCTCACGACGCACGATTCCGCAGTCCGTCAGAGTCTGCAGTGTCACGCGGTCGCCGTCATTGAAACGGTTCAGGTCGCTGACGTTTACGATAGCGTAATACTTTGCGAAGTGATTCTTAAAGCCTCTCTTCGGCAGCTTTCTGTACAGCGGGAGCTGGCCGCCCTCAAAGCCGGGGCGTACTCCGCCGCCTGAGCGGGCATTCTGTCCCTTGTGGCCCTTGCCTGCGGTCTTACCGTTCCCGGAGCCGGGACCTCTGCCGCGTCTCCAGGCCTTCTTTGCCGAGCCCGGTGCCGGTGAAAGTTCATGGAGCTTCATTCTTTAATCCTCCTTACTTAATTTTGAATTATTCTTCGGAGGAGGGCTTACGCCTTCTCCACTGTTACGAGGTGAGAGATCACCTTAACTTTACCGTCGAGCACCGGTCCTGCCTCGTGCACGATCGAGTCTCCGATCCGGCGCAGCCCGAGGGATGCTGCCGTCGCTCTCTGATTCGGCTTTGACGCGATGAGGCTCTTTGTGAGTGTTACCTTGACCTTTTCCATCATGTACCTCCTCAGCCGCGAAGCTGCTCAGTGCTGATGCCGCGGGTCTTTGCGACCTGTTCAGCAGTACGGAGCGATTTGAGTCCTTCGAACGTAGCCTTCACAACGTTGATCGGGTTGTTTGAACGGAGGCACTTGCTTCTGATGTTCTTGATGCCGGCAAGCTCAAGCACAACGCGCACGGTCTTGCCTGCGATGATACCGGTACCTTTTGCAGCCGGCTTCAGCAGCACCGTGCCGGCACCGAACTGTCCGAGCACCTCGTGCGGAATCGTAGTATCCTTGAGAGATACCTCGATCATATTCTTCTTTGCATCCTCGATTCCCTTGCGGATTGCTTCGGGAACCTCAGCTGCCTTACCGAGACCGTAGCCTACGTGTCCGTTCTCGTCTCCGACTACCATCAGAGCCGCAAAACGTGCAATAC
>CAKSEM010000048.1 GCA_934446485.1 uncultured Eubacteriales bacterium
GCGGTGACGCTCGATTATCGCCTCAAGCGCGGCCTTCTGCTCGGCAGTCTCGGTAAACGGAACTGCCGTCATGGATTTCTTCATTTGGATTTGCCTCCTTAGGATGGTTGTTGATATTTACTCACGTTGCGGCGCGACTCGCGCGCCGCAACGGTTTTCACTTGTCGGAAAACTTCCTTTCGATCACGCGCACCGCCTCATCGACGTAGTCATTCTCGAAAAGCTCGATCACACCGCGGTCGCAAAGCGACGAGAGTGACGGATCGAACGGGATATGTCCCATAAAGTCTATACCGTGCTCCTCACAGTACGCCTCGATGCGGCTCTCGCCGAACACATCTATGCGGCGGCCGCAGTCGGGACAGAGGACATACGACATATTCTCAATTATCCCGAGGATCGGGATGTTCATGAGCCGCGCCATATTGCACGCCTTCTCGACTATCATCGATACGAGCTCCTGCGGGGTCGTAACGACGATTATTCCGTCGAGCGGGATAGACTGGAACACCGTCAGCGGTACGTCGCCGGTTCCCGGCGGCATATCGATGAACATATAGTCCACATCTCCCCATATGACCTCGCTCCAGAACTGTTTTACCGCACCGGCGATCACAGGCCCGCGCCATACGACCGGACTCGTCTCGTCGGGGAGGAGCAGATTCACTGACATAATCTCGATGCCGGTGCGGCTCTTCTTCGGCAGAAGTGCCTCGCCGGTCGATTCCGCAAGTCCCGTGATCCCGAATGATTTCGGAACCGACGGACCGGTTATATCCGCATCAAGTATCGCACATTCGGCATCACGCCGCCGCATCGCAACCGCGAGCATGGAGGTCACGATCGACTTGCCGACTCCGCCCTTTCCGCTCACGACACCTATTACGCGTCGCACCCGGCTTCCCTCTGACAGTTTCTCTTTTTCTATCTGCCCGCGCGATGCGCAGTCCGCACCGCAGCTTGAGCAGTCATGAGTACATTCACTGCTGTTCTCAGCCATTATCTGATTTCCTTTCCGCTGAAATATACACTCGTACAGGTAATATTATATTACAATATGTTGCAAAAAACAAGTATTAAATCGATATTATCACCAACAATTTAAGCCAATTTTCAGTCTTTTCGCGCCGTTTGAGGTGTCAGTTTTGGCTAACCTTTGCATATCGATTAGTCATGTACCGAATCGACCCGTTCGCGGACACGGCGAACGGCGGTGCCGACGGCAAGCGTTACGGCTGCAGGCACGATAACTGCCGGAAGCATATAATACGGCGGCAGAGCTGAACCGAGGAACGACGACACCTGAGGTACCAGTACCGCAGCACCGCATGCAGCAACCGATATGAGTACGTTTGCAATGCACGCCGTATTGCCGGCTGTGCCTTTTGGTATCAGCAGTACAACTGCGGCAGGCTGCCACAGGAGCAGCGCCGCGCATACCGTTGCCGCTTCACCTGCCATCGATATACCGGGAATATATTTCATTAAATATGTAAGCGCAAACACCGCACATCCGGTAATGATACCGAATACAATACCGCGCATGACGTCCCTGCCGTTCCGTTCTGCACGGCGCGGAGCTTCGGACGCAGCTGCTGCAAAGCCTATTGCAAGCACCGCCGAAAAATCCGACACCATACCTAAGAGGAGCAGAGTCGCCGATGTGACAAACGGAACGGAAAACACCACCGACAGAAGCATCAGGGCAACACGTGCCGATGTAGCCGCAGCAGAATATATCACGACCCTGCGAATTCCGTCCATCGCGCGGCAGGACGACGCAATTGCGGCAGCGGCACCCGCAATCGGCGAAAATGCCGCTCTGCCTGACGGATACACCGACACCGCCGCACGCCGTTTCAGCGCCTGAGGAATCGGTCGTCCGGCGCTGCGGCTGACCGCAATGCCGACGGACGATTCGTTTATCATCCCTGCCTCAGACGGATCTGCTGTCATAACCGCAGTACCGCTGTAAGATTCAGAGATCCTCTTTGCCACGGCAAACTTCACTTTAAGCAGGGGATCGATCCCCCGTTCCGATTCTCCGTGCTTCGGCACAGAGATTATGACACTGCCGTCGGGTATATCTCCGCCGGACAACACCTCGCGGCAGTCGATCACCGGAGTCGTGTGCGGCACGAGCCGTGCATGTACGAGATAGCAGCGATCCCTCTCCGGATGGCTGGACAGAAGTATGAGTGAGCCGAGAGGTGATCCGTCCGATGCACATGCCTCCTCATCCGCAACGATGAATCCGTCAAAGCAGAGCGCGCTCTGCAGTGTCGATGTGCGTTTCAACGTCGTATACGGCGACTCTCTGTGAGCGGTTGCAATGACTACAGCTCCGCGTTCAAATGCGGCATCAGCCGCGCGGAATATCTCCGCGCGCACGGAATCCGTCATACGGATATCACCCGAGCCGCTGCGGTAGCGGTCACACATGGAGAGCACACAGCGTAGATCTCCGCTGATCCTGAAATAATACACGCCGCCGGACAACACAATTGCGTTATGAATCGTACCGTCGGATGCATGGGTAACGGACATATCAACCGTTACCCCCGAGGCCGCAGCGCTGCGATATGCGTCGATCCCGTGCTCGCGCGATGCCGCATTGACTATACGTGAAAAAATATCGTCTTCGATCTTCGTTCCGTTCGTCGAGACGGTATTGCCGGAATCTCTGCTCCGTGTCTGAGCACAAAACCCGAGTATCTCGGATGCCGATGTGTCTCCGCGCGATACATCGCGCAGCTTGCCGTTTGCAAAGCAAGACGTATACGTGACTTCGCCGGATTTAAGCTCAGCGATGTCGGATACGATGATCCGCCTGACATCGGCAACCCGTTCAACCCGGGACGGATCCTTGACTACCGCACGCGCCGACCTGCCTCCTGCGGCACGTCTCAGAGACACTGCAAGTGCTATGTACCCGCCCGGGATCAGATACGTCCCCGCGGATGATGCAGCACGTGCCATGGCGTTTATAAATATATCCGAAAAACCGAATTCACCGTGCCTTGCCATACTTACGGAAACCGCGACAGTCACCGTCACAAATACACAAGCGAGCATGACGAGGTTCCATCTTCTGCCTGATGCTGCAAGCTCCTCGATCACGGGAATTTCATCCCCGGACGGAACGGCAAGACCGCCGTGCTTTGCCGCAACGAGCGTATCCTCGCCGCATGATACGGCTATCATCCGGCATTCTCCCGCCAGAACCGTAGACCCGGCAAAGAGCATATTTACTCTGTACTCACACGGCATCTCGCTCCCTGCACTGTCCGTGAGTATTACCGTCGCTCCCTTTATAACGCCCGCTCGGTTTTCCGTGATACCGCGCTCACTGACGCGCACATCGTCGCCGGATACTATTCTGCCGTCGCACGGAACGATATCACCGGCGCAAAGCATAATTATATCTCCAACAACGATCTCGTCCGCACGTATAACCGTCGCCGTACCGTCACGTATAACCGTCGCACTCGGTATCCCCTCATCAGCCATCGTTTCGAGAGTCCGCCGCGCTTTTACATACGCCAGCACGCGCATAATGACACCGATCACCAGAATCGCACAGACCGCCCCCGCAAGAGCGCTGCGCTCAAATATTGCGGCAGTGAGAGCTGCTATCACGAGCACCGCCGACGTCAGATCTCCTATCGAACGGACGGCATACGCGGTTGCCGAGTCGCGCTTGACGTGCCACACGTTGTTCCGTCCGTCACGACGGCGTCGGCGCCTGACTTCGGCGTCACTCAGACCGCGATATATGTTGGTGTTGAGCACCGACGCCACCGCCTCAGCGTCGCGCAGGTGCCACTCGTTGCTCAAATGCGGCATATACATCCTCCTTGCGGTACAGATCTGTAACACAGAGACGAGCCGCATCGAATGATGCGGCTGTCCTTATCAGTTTATTTTGCGCTTACGGTTATTCCGCCGTCCGATACATCGGCATCCACTGAGGTGAGATCACCCCGCCTTGCTATGATAAGTTCGGCTATCCGATCCTCAAGCTCGGTCTGTATAAAGCGTCTCATATTCCGTGCGCCGTATTTGACTGAATACGACTTTTCGGCTATATATCCGAGAAGTTCCTCACTCGTGTGCAGTTCAATGCCCTTTTCGCCGAGAAGGCTTCGCAGATCGCCGACCATGATGCCTGCGATCCTGCGGAAGTCGTCCGAAGTCAGGCTGTTAAACGTAATGATCTCATCGACACGGTTGATAAATTCGGGACGGAGAAACTCCGAAAGCGCCTTCATCGTGCGCTCACGCGATGCTGTTCCCTCGGCACCGGAAAAACCGACCGGAGCCGTAAAGTTGCTGCTCCCCGCATTAGTCGTCATGACTATGACCGTATTTTCAAAGCTGACCTCTTTTCCGTGGGCATCGGTCACACGACCGTCGTCGAGGATCTGCAGGAGTATATTCATGACGTCCGGATGCGCCTTCTCAATTTCGTCAAAGAGGACGACCGAATACGGTCTGCGGCGTATCTTCTCAGTAAGCTGTCCCGCATCGTCGTAACCGACATACCCCGGAGGAGCCCCGATTATACGCGAGACCGAAAATTTATCCATAAACTCACTCATGTCGAGTCTGATAAGCGTTTCGGGCGAGGAGAACAGATCCTCGGAAAGTACGCGGACGAGCTCGGTCTTGCCGACCCCCGTGGGCCCGGCAAATATAAAGGAGACCGGCTTTCTCTTATATGAAACGCCCGCTCTGCCGCGGCGCACCGCACGTGCAACAGCGCGCACCGCTTCGTCCTGCCCGACGATACGGCGGGATATTCTCGCTTCAAGCTCTTCAAGGCGAACATAGTCGTCTTCCGATATGCTCGATGCGGGAATACCGGTCCAGATCTCGATAACGTCGGCAAGATCAGTCTCCTTGAGCGCGACCCTGCCGCACTCTTCATCAAGCTCACTGAGTCTGCCCTCTATTCTGAGCTCCTCGGACTTGAGCTCCGCAAGCCTGTGGTACCGTTTCTCATTCGCAGATTCAGCCGACTCTCCGTCCGCGGGAGACTCTGACTCGAGCGCCTCGCGCTCCGATGTCACATCGCGCAGACGGTCGGCAAGCTCGTGCCGCTCGTTTATGCACGGTGAGTGCATCGATACGTGCGACGCAGCCTCATCTATAAGATCGATCGCCTTGTCCGGAAGATAACGGTCCGTAATATACCGTTCGCTGAGACGTGCAGCAGCTTCGGCAAGTGCATCCGGGATCAGTACGCCGTGATACCTTTCGTAATACCCCTTGATCCCACGAAGTATACCGACCGTGTCAGCGACAGAGGGCTCGGATACCGTAACCGGCTGGAATCGACGTTCGAGTGCCGTATCCTTTTCTATATATTTGCGGTACTCGGTCATGGTGGTGGCACCGATCACCTGGATCTCGCCGCGTGAGAGCGCAGGCTTCAGCATATTAGCCGCGTTCATACTACCCTCGGCATCTCCCGCGCCGACGATGTTGTGTACCTCGTCTATCACGAGAATGACGTTGCCTTTCTCTCTGACCTCGCCGAGAAGTCCCAGCACACGGGACTCAAACTGTCCGCGGAACTGCGTGCCGGCAACGAGCGCCGTCAGGTCGAGAAGGCAAACCTCGCGGCCGCGCAGCCGGTACGGAACCTGTCCCTTGGCGATCCGCATCGCCAGAGCTTCGGCAATTGCAGTTTTTCCGACGCCCGGCTCACCTATGAGGCACGGATTATTCTTCTGTCTACGGCAGAGTATCTGCATCACTCGTTCAAGCTCGCGATTCCGTCCTACTACCTCATCAAGCTCTCCCGCGCGTGCGCTGTCGGTAAGATTCTGCGTGTACGTTTTGAGGTACTTTCCCTCTTTTTTCTTCTTGTCGGACTTACGCTCCCCGCGGCGCGTCTCTCCGCCTTCAGCGCGCTCCGATGCACTGTCGTTCTTCGATGTGAGCCCTTCGTTCATGAGCCGCTTAAAATCGATGATCGGAGTCCGTCCGTCACCGGAATCGTCCCCGTCCTGTTCTATGAGCGACGACATATCCGGATTCTCAAGAAACTCCTCCATCTCGCCGCTCAGCTTATCGATCGCTTCTTCGTCGAGCCCGGTCTTTTCAAGGATCTCATCGATCGGCTTAATACCGAGCTCCTTAGCGCAGCGGATGCAAAGCCCCTCCTGTTTCGATTCACCGTTTTCTATCTTAGTCAAAAATACAACTGCCATCCTCTTGTGGCATCTGGAACACATAACCATACGGATAAATTATACCTTTCTCTCCCGCTCAGCGGGCAGTTACCGTCTCAACGAGTCCGAAAAGATCGACCGACGAAAAGAACCTCATCACTATTGAGCTCTCCACCACGTGCGCGCCGAACAATTTTGAATCCACCGACCCGAGCCCCGTTATGATCGATGCCGCGGCGCTGCTGAACAGAAATGCGAAGAGTGCCGCAGCCGCAACGCCGAATACGAGTCCGAACAGCCGATTTGCACTGTTCAGGACCGGCAGGTGGAAAACCGCATCGAGCAGCAGCGTCACGAGCGACAGCACGATAAACGCAGCGAGGAACAGTCCGAGAAACGCTGCAGCGCCCGACAGAAGATCGGCTACGGGCTGTGCGATATAGTCGGCAAGATCGGAGACGGTCTCCATGCTGCCGTCCGTAACCCCGCCGCACATCTCACCGAGCTCTCCCGCATTCGCATGATATCGGTCGATTATCTGCGCAACCGAGTCAGGCATATCGCTGAACATCTTGGCAAGATTGTACGTACCGTCTCCGCTTGCCGACACGGAAGCTATCGTATCGCGGATCCCGTCGGAGATGTGCCGCAGTGCAAAATTCTTATAGATAAAGTCTGCAAGCTTCGGAGTGAAGGCGTACGCCACAATGAACGATACGATACCCTTAACCAGACCCATCGCAGATTTTATGAGCCCTGAGCGGGCACTTCGGATGATTATGACAGCCGAGACCGCTACAATAATTATATCAATTACGGTACCCATTTATTATTTCCTTTCATGCTCCGGACGCATCGTCCGTCCGAAATGTTACGCTGCGTGCCGAAGCGGCACCGCAGACAACGAGACTCCCTCCGACATCGAGCAGGCGGATGACCTCACCGTCCGCGTCGGCATATGTGAGCCCTCCGTCCGCGGTCAGTGCCGCAACGGAACCGGACGAAAGAAGGTATCCGACGTATCTTGCGTCGGTCGATACGGCAACGCCCGTCACTCTTATGTCAACAAGGCTATTATATAATATATTTCCCCCGTTGTCAAACGAATAAACCCTGCTCTCGCTGCCGATATCGTTGCCGCGCACTGCGACCACAGCCCCTGTCGGGAACACATCGACGTACGATATTCCGTTCCCCTCAAGGACACATTCGGAAAGTGACGCACCGTCCTCGCCGATGAACCTTGCAGCACCGTCGGTCAGCAGGAAGAAGCGTCCGCCGTCCATGGCACCGAGCTTCACCGGCATCTCGTCACCGTATGTTGTGCTCCCCACTGCCTGCTCACTTCCGGACTTATAGACCGACACTTCGCACAATATACCCGAACCGGACTCAAACATAGCCGCAATCGCAGTATATTCGCCGTCGCGGCTTATAGCCGAATCAATGACATACTTATCGGTATATATGCTCATGGTCCGCCGAAGAGATGACGAGTATATCTCAGTCACATAGCGTGAGCTGTCGGACTCCGATGTTACGGCATAAGCACCGTTGTCACCGACGGATGCAGATATGATCGCTCCGTCCGTCTGGCGCGAAACTATCCGTGCGGTGGAATTGTACACGGCATAGGAGCTGCCGCCGATATCGTACGCAAGCAGATACTTTCCGCTTGCGGAAGCTGCGGGATTGGAAAAGCTCTCTGTCCCGTCGCAGAGCACGGCACCCGACAGATCGTATATCCGCACGGAACGGTTTCCGACGGCAGCAAGCGCCCCGCGATAGGCACAGAAGGTCATACGATCTTCCGCCGAGTACACAATATCGCTGTGTACTCCGTCTCCGCTGTCGGCTGCGCTGTCAAAATCCCGCATGAGATAGACAAAATTATCATACGTAATATATTCGCTGTACCGCATGAGCATGACTCCGCCGAACAGTGCAAGCAGAAGGAGCAATATGAAGCCGGCCGCACGGTATCGGTCGGCAACTCTGAGATAGTAGCGATTCTCGCGCTGCCTTATTTTTTCGTCAACACGGATCACTTCCGCCGGGGTCTCGTTTCCCGAATTGCCTACATCACGTTGTTTCATATCTGCTCCTCCTTTCCGAACGGCGTCAAAGCGCCGAAAACTCTATATTCTCTCCGTAATCCACACGGCGCAGGTACAATCCGCACGCAGGTGCTGTAAACCCGGCACGCTCACGTTTTCGGGACGCCAAAATATCCCCCATATCGCACACCCCGATCCTACCGAACGCAGTATCCAAAAGTGTACCGACAAGTATGCGCACCATGTTGTAAAGAAATCCATCGGCCTCAGCCGTAATGGTGCAAATCCCGTCGCGCACTCTCCGAACATCGAGCCGGCGAAGATCTCTCACAGTATCCGTAACGTCGGAACCCGACGCCATAAATGCGGAAAAATCGTACCGCCCTGCCAGTGACGATGCAGCAGAGCACATCCGCTCAAGCTCATCATCGGCAATGCTCCGACCGAAGCGGTACGCCCTCCCCTCGAGAAACGGGTCTCGCACGGGAGAATCGTTTATTACATAAACGTACTCCTTGGCAATAGCGTCGTAGCGCGGGTGAAATGTATCCGAAACCGCAGCCGCACCCGTCACGGCAATCGCCGGCGAAAGGTACGGGCCCACTGCCCGGTGCACCCGCGCGAGCGGAATGCGAAGCCAGTCGTCACCGCGGAGCGATACATCGGTCGGCTCGACCGCAGCACAGTAGCCGAGCGCGTGAACACCCGCGTCCGTACGACTGCATCCGGTGACATTGCAGCGCAGACCGAGCGCCCGCGAGAACGCCTCGGTCAATTCGCCCTGAACGGTCGGCACTCCGGGCTGATATTGATATCCGCAGTATCCGGAGCCGTCATACTTAATTCTAATGAGCAGTTTCACACGGAACCCCCAATCAAATCAGAACGGTATTCTGTATCCGGGTGCATATCGGTTGAGGACGACCACAGCCGCACCGACCAGCACAACGGCACAGCCGCATATGTAGTCGCGCGGGTGAGTATGCAGCGTATTCATGCGCGTCCTCCCCTCGCCGCCCGTATAGCAGCGGCATTCCATTGCCGTTGCGAGATCGTTCGCACGCCTGAATGCCGAAACGAAGAGCGGGATTATGATGGGAATGAGCGCCTTTGCGCGCCGAATCAGACCTCCGGTTGAAAAATCGGCACCGCGCGCCTTCTGTGCGTTCATGATCTTCTCAGTCTCTTCTATGAGCGTCGGGATAAACCTGAGCGCGATCGTCATCATCATGGAAAAGTCATGTACGGGCACACCGATTTTAGAGAGCGGACGAAGCAGCTGTTCAAGCCCGTCGGTCAGCGAAAGCGGTGTTGTCGTATAGGTAAGGAGCATACTGGTCGATACAAGGAGAACTATGATCCTCAGAATTATCATTGACGCATTGATGATTCCCTCGCGGTATATGCGGATAATTCCGAACTCGACGAGAGGGTGATCCCCGCGCACCCAAAATATGTTTATGACTGCGGTAAACAGCGCAATGAACAGTATCGGCTTCAAGCCGCGCACAACGATACGCGGGGATATCCGCGAGAGCGCGACGAGGGCAAGAGATACAAGTGTAACG
>CAKSEM010000049.1 GCA_934446485.1 uncultured Eubacteriales bacterium
GCTGCCGCTCTCGGCGACGGCGATGTTATGCTTCTCGAGAATGTCCGCTTCCACAAGGAGGAGGAGAAGAACGATCCCGCGTTTGCCAAAGAACTTGCCTCAATGGCAGACATCTTCGTGAACGACGCGTTCGGCACGGCTCACAGAGCTCACGCCTCCACCGCAGGTGTTGCAGACTATCTCCCTGCAGTATGCGGATTCCTCATTCAGAAGGAAATCTCCGTTATGGGCAAGGCTCTTGCTGATCCTGCCCGCCCGTTCGTTGCCATCCTCGGCGGCGCAAAGGTTTCTGACAAGATCGGCGTGATCAACAACCTCATCGACAAGGTTGACACTCTCATCATCGGCGGCGGAATGGCTTACACCTTCTTCCGTGCACTCGGCAATTCGATCGGCAGTTCGATCTGTGAGGAGGACAAGCTCGACCTCGCGCTTGACATACTGAACAAGGCTCACGAGAAGGGGGTCAACTTCCTTCTCCCCGTTGACAATATCATCGGTCGCGAGTACAAGGAAGACACGACCTTCATGCGTATCTATTCAGACTCCATTCCGGACGGATGGATGGGCCTCGACATCGGAGAGAAGACGCAGGAGCTCTTCTCAAAGTCCATAGAGGGTGCCGGCACGGTCATTTGGAACGGACCTATGGGCGTATCCGAATGGGAGAACTTCGCTTCCGGTACACGTGCCGTGGCAAAGGCGGTCGCAGATTCCGGTGCAATCTCCATCATCGGCGGCGGCGACTCCGCAGCAGCAGTCGAGCATCTCGGCTATGCGGATCGCATGACCCATATCTCGACCGGCGGCGGCGCATCTCTCGAATTCCTTGAGGGACGTGACCTTCCGGGCATCTCCTGCCTCCTCGACAAATAATAACAGAAAACAGAGACCGCCCCGACGCCTGCGCGGCACGGGGCGGATATACTGCCGATATTCGGAATCACTTGAAAGGTGGATATAATCTATGGATAAGTCTAAGCGTCGTGTAGTCATCGCCGGCAACTGGAAGATGAACATGACTCCGTCGGAAGCAAAGAAGGCTGTAGCTGAAAGCGCAGAACTCACCTCTTCAATGAAGGGATGCGACATCGTTCTGTGCGTGCCGTTCGTAGATATCGCTGTTGCAGCCGAAGCTGCACGCGGATCAAACATCAAGATCGGTGCTGAGAACGTACACTTTGAGGAAAAAGGCGCATTCACCGGCGAAGTATCGGCGAAGATGCTCCTTGAGGCGGGTGCCGAATACGTTATTGTCGGTCACAGCGAGCGCCGTCAGTATTTCGGTGAGACTGACAAGACCGTAAATCTCAGAGCAAAGGCAGCGCTTGCCGCAGGGCTTACGGTAATTCTCTGCCTCGGTGAGGTACTCTCCGAGCGAGAAGCCGGAATCACCTCTGAGATCGTCTCAATGCAGACTAAGCTCGATCTTGCAGGTATCAGCGCAGAGGATATGAAGCGCGTAATCATCGCGTATGAGCCTGTATGGGCGATCGGCACGGGGCTCACGGCAACACCGGAGCAGGCAGACGAGGTCTGCGGAACGATCCGCAGCACGATAGCTTCGCTTTACTCCGATGAGGTTGCGGAAGCAACGGTCATCCAGTACGGAGGATCGATGAATGACGGCAACGCCGCCGAGCTTCTCTCCAAGGTCAACGTTGACGGAGGACTGATCGGCGGAGCATCGCTCGTCCCCGCAAAGTTTGCAAAAATCGTAGAAGCTGCTCAGGTGTGAGCGCCTCTTGCACATAAAAAAGGTAGGTCAGGCAATCTGACCTACCTTTTTTGTACATACTCATGCTTCGTCAATTCCAAGCTGTCCGTCGGGAGACACAGACGGCGACGATGGTCTGTAGGGGATTCCGAGATGCTCATATGCCGCACGGGTCACACATCTGCCGCGCGGAGTGCGGCTCAGAAATCCTATCTGCATCAGGTAAGGCTCGTAAACATCCTCCAAGGTCACAGCTTCCTCGCCGATCGTGGCAGACAGCGTCTCGAGTCCAACAGGGCCGCCGTCGTAGTAATCTATGATCGTCCGCAGCATACGGCGGTCGGTGTTGTCAAGCCCCAATTCATCTATCTCCAGAACATCGAGCGCGTGACGCGCGATATCACATGATATACGGCCGTCGCCCTTGACCTGCGCAAAATCGCGCACGCGCTTCAGCAAGCGATTTGCGATTCTCGGTGTACCGCGGGAACGCGACGCGATCTCGAGCGCACCGTCGTCTGTGATAGGAACGTCGAGGATCCCGGCGCTGCGCTTGACGATCGACGCCAGCTCCTCAGGCGAGTACAGCTCAAGCCGCAGAAGCACTCCGAATCTGTCGCGAAGCGGAGTCGTAAGCTGCCCCGCGCGCGTCGTCGCACCGATCAGTGTGAATTTTGCAAGCGGCAGCCGTATGCTGCGCGCTGCCGGTCCCTTTCCTATTATGATATCAAGCTCAAAGTCCTCCATCGCGGGATAAAGTATCTCCTCAACCGAGCGTGACAGGCGGTGTATCTCATCGATAAACAGGACGTCACCCTCTCCGAGATTCGACAGGAGCGCCGCGAGATCGCCCTGCTTCTCTATCGCAGGTCCTGATGTGATCCGCAGGTTTACGCCGAGCTCGGACGCGATGATCCCCGAAAGTGTCGTCTTGCCGAGTCCCGGAGGTCCGTACAGCAGCACATGGTCGAGGCAGTCCCCTCTCAGCTTTACCGCTTCGATATATACCTTCAGTATTTCCTTTGCCTTTTCCTGACCGATATACTCATCAAATGAATGCGGTCTCAGCCCCGGTTCGGACTCCGTGTCCTCACCCGTAAATTCCGTTGAGAGGATACGATCCTCAAAATCAAATTCATTCCGATCCATAAACTAAAGTGCCTTTCTGCGGTCGCTGCCGATTTCGCGCATCATTTCATGAGCGACGCAAGCGACTCTTTTATTATCTCCTCAACCGAGAGCGAAGTGTCAACGTCCTTCATTGCCGCGGCGATCTCCGAGCGTGAATATCCGAGCACGGCAAGTGCATCCGACGCATCCTTGATATTTCCGCGAGTCTTTGCGGCAGGTGACGGTGCCGTCGCTCCCGACGCATCATCCTGTGCGACATCCGGAAACGTGCGTGACAGCTTATCTTTCAGTTCAAGCACGACCCGCGCCGCAGTCTTGGCTCCGACCCCCGGAGCGCGCGAAATTGCTTTTGTATCCTCAGATGCAACAGCGAACGCCAGTTTGCGCGGCGTGAACAGCGACAGTATAGCCATCGCCGCCTTCGGTCCGACACCCGATACGGAGATCAAAAGTCGAAATGTATCAAGTTCTTCCTTCGTAGAAAAACCAAACAGCTCCACTGCATCCTCACGAACCGACATATGCGTGTACACACGCACATTAGCGCCGTCGGCAAGATCACCCGACAGCGTATGAACCGGTGACGGAAGCGATGCGAGCGTATTCGCCGTAACCGTAAGCCGATATCCGACGCCTCCGCACTCTACAACGACGCTTGAAGACGTAATGTCAGTTTCGGTTATTCTGCCGTTTAATGTGTAGATCATTTATACTCCTCCTGATACGCCGTCTTGTCGCCGACATCTTCTTCTCTTCACCGTCCGGGGTGCCCTCAGCAACCGGCGACGGCAGCATAACATCTCCCGCAGCTTTGCGGCGACGATACATACGCCACAGATAAGAACACACACATATGACGGCAAACAGAGCTGCCGACGACAGAGATACCGCAGCGCCGTATCTGAAAGCATCCGGCATATATCTCATTTCAACGGTATGCTCTCCGGGTGTAAGATCAACGGCAAGCAGTGCTCCGAGTGCACGGCGCGGAATGACAGTCTCACCGTCGCAGGTTATCTGCCATCCCTCATCGTACGGGATCGTCGTAAGGAGCGTTGTCATCCCGTCTTTCACCGTCACGGTACCGCTGATACGGTCCTCCGAATGCGAGGTCACGTTGAGTCCGCCGTATGTGAAAGCACTCGGCCCCGCCGCAGCAGCACCGATGAGGCTCTCATCGGTGTATGCGGTGCCGCCGTTAACATCCGAAAACGCGCCTGTCAGCAGTTCAAACGCATCTCGGTCAAACGTATAGAAGTAGTCCCCGCCGTTGCGCATATACATCTTATCCTCAGACATTGTAAACTCGACCGTCACACTCTCACCCGGTGTGAATGTGCCGAGCTCGACTATCGCATGGGTATCATTAGTGAAGTAGTTTCCGAAGTTTCGCCCGTTCACCTTGAGGTTAGCCTTGCGGTCCCATTTTGCGGGAATGTACATATACAGCGGATCGTCACAGTTCACTACCGTCGTTATCGAAACGATCGCCGTAGCGTCGTCACTGTTCTTCTCGTATCCCGTGTGGTTGTCCTGCACGCCGAACTGTCTGCATCCGGTATAGCTTATGTCGGTGACGGGAGACTGAACCCATATATCCGTCCCGCTGCGCCCCGAAATTACGGTATTCATAAGCTCAAACGGATTTTTGTACGATTCTCCCGTGGCACCTGCTCCGTCAAAGCCGTCAGGCATCGTAAATGCGACTGACATCGCATTCGGATTCCGATATATCGTAATGCCGTCTTCAGTCGTCGTTATGCGCTCATAGTATTCTTTGACGTACCACGGCGCGTCGGACTCATCCTCGTCCGCATACAGGTACTTTATGCCGAATATCGAATCCGATACCGCCGTACCGCCAACGTATTTTGACCAATGCGAGCGCGAAGTGAAGCCAAATTCCTGAAGCAGCTCTATCACACTGCTGTTGAGTGTCGATGTTGAGTTAGAAAGTCCGCGCAGACCGATGGCAAAGTTGTCGTTCGTTTTTCTGTGTTCAAGCTTCTCGGAACGATAGAAGCCGTCATCGTCGACTTTCTCTGTTGCCCTGAGGTACGGGTCGATAAAGTCTCTGTATGACTCTCTCGATGAGTACGAGACATCCTCGTCAAGGTCGTACAAATTCACCACTCCGGCGGCAAACAGCTCTGTGCAGACCACAGCGGCAAGCGCGACCGATGCCAGCGACATACCGCGCCCTGACGCACGGCGTCCCGTAAGCGACAGCACGGCAAGATACAGTCCGATAATACCGACGGATGCCCACACTGCCTTGAAATCAGGCAGGTTTTCAAGTCCTGATTTTTGCAGGAAAACAAGTATCAGTACGAGCACTGCACCGCATATGACGACCCGTCTGTACGGAAACTCTCTCAGTCGTATGAAGACCTCATATGCCATGAGGAGCGCAACAAAGATGAAGATAAACGCAAATCTCGCGTTGAGCCAGTTCGGTCTCTGGAAGCCGTGCCATATGAGATCGGCAGTTGAAAGGTTGAAGCTGACAAAGAACAACAGCATCAGAAATCCAGCGCCGATCTTGCGCCTTTTGGGGATACCGGGTGTAATAAAGTAAAGCGGCGTAAGGAGCGGCATCAGCATACCCGCATACAGGAACGGCATCCCCTCGGGACGTACGGAATCGTAAGAGCCGAAGAACACCTTTGATATCACGTCGCCTATATCATATAGCTGCTTCGGTGTAAAATCGGGTTTTGAGAAGGTGAGCTTGCCGAAGCTCAGCGAATAGTACGCCGTAAATATTACGACCGCTGCCATACCCACTCCGATCAACGAAAAAGCGACCGTTTTTGAAAGCGCACGAAGAAAATTCAGGCGAACGCCGCGAGGATTTCTCTCCTCCCGAGTGAGCGAAAAATAGCGCACGAAAAAGTATATTGCAACGAACAGGCAGGTCATGTAGCCTATGTAGAAGTTCGAAAAAACGGCAAGCGCCAAAAATATCGTAAAGGTCTTATATTTCCCGTACTTTATAATACGGTCAACACCGTAAAGTATAAGTGGCAGGCATATGAGGTTATCCGTCCACATAAGATTGTGCTGCATAACCACAGCAAATGCGGACAGCGCATACATCGACGAAAATATAATGTCGGCTGCGGGTCGGCGCTCACGGTGCGTACCGTTTAAGAATATACCGAACGTGAAACCGCAGGCTCCGCACTTCAGAATCAGGATAAGAAGGAGCGACTCGGTAATATACTCCTTCGGAAACAACGTAAATATGAGGTTGAATGGGCTGGCAAGGTAATATGCAAATATTCCCATGAACTCTCCGCCGAGCGCACGTTCAAACGTGTATAGGAAGCTGCCGCCGTCACAGAGTATCGAACGCAGCTTCTCGAGATAGTATATGTACTGGGCATTCAGGTCGAGGACGAGAGCCGAGTTGTCGGACACGGGCCAAACTCCGAGTGCAACATATATGAGCACCATGACCGCCGCAGGCACGAGAAAGCAGAATGCGAGGTACTTCTTTCCGTACAGGCGAGAGCGCGACGGCACGGCTTCGGACCTCACCTCGTCTTCCGACTTCGTGGGTGTTTCGGCGTCTGCCGAATTTACAGCCCCCATTATCGCACATTCTCCGTCGCCGCAAAAATCGGAAGTTGCACCCGGAGCCTCACCATCGCTCAAAACGGCACATTCTCCGTCACATGTCACAGTGATGTCAGACTCAGTACCGCCATACGGCGCATCCGCTCCGGCGGCAGCGTGCATATGAACGGACGGTCCGTCCTCCACCGTACCGCTCTGCCCGATCGGATCGCCGTGCGGCACTCCGTCTCCGGTCAAATACTTATCGTCCATCGGAATCCTCCTCGCAGGTATATATTTTTCTGATCGCTCGTTCAAGCTTTTCTCGCGGAAGCGTCATATCGCGACCGCATCCCGAGCAGACGATCCTTATATCCGTTCCGACCCTCATAACCTTAAATCGGTTGGAGCCGCAAGGGTGTGTTTTTTTCAGGAGAAGCGTGTCTCCCGGAGAGATATGCGGTATGTTTGCCATAATTATCCCCATTCCGCCGTCTGTGCGGCAGCACAAGAAGATTTGATGTTCAAATGTGTCCGATTCCGATAAAACGGGACGGTCGAAAACGCGGTCGGAGCGTGTGGCTGCACGATTTGCGAAAAATCGACGCGACGCATCGCCGGACCGCACACATATACTTTGTATATTATAGCATGAACGGCATATAAAGTAAACCGTTTTTTGATGTAACGTGCCGTAATTTCATCCGCGCCCGACGAAAAATTATCCGCCTCATCGGTTTACATACGGTACGTTATATGATATACTAATGTAAGCAGCAGCAAAACCATATACAGGTAACGAACGTATCGGAGGTATCTCTCAATGATAAAGCTCGAAAGATGGAAGGTCATGAACTTCGACGGCGCTTTGCGCGGTGCAAGAAACCCCATGAACAGCTGGAGCCGCAGCGACAGTCGATTTGATGAATCGGGAGAATTTATAATAGGTCCCGCCGATCTCGATCTCGGACGCAGGCTCGTGTCCGCCGGCGGGGACCACAGAAAATTCATCCGTCAGATCTTCGTATCAGTAGACGTAACCGCCCCCCTGTACTGGTGGAAGGAGTACGACACATACAAGGTCGGCACGGTCGCAAACTCCTGCAGCACCATGCACCGTATACACTCATCCCCGTTCAGCCGCGACGACTTCAGCCACGACCGTATGTCGCCCGCAGCTCTGGAGCAGCTCGACCGGCTGATAGAATTTCTTGAGAGTGAACGGTGCCTCTACAACGAAAGCAAGGATCTCACACACTGGCATAACATGATTCAGCTCCTCCCGTCAAGCTACAATCAGATGCGCACCTGCACGCTGAACTACGAAAATCTCATCAATATATACTGTGCCCGTCACGCTCACAAGCTTGCCGAATGGCACACATTCTGCGACTGGATCGCCGCCCTGCCCCATGCCGACAGTTTCATTCTTCCCGCGTGTCGGCGCGACGGAACGGAAGACCGATAAAACGCGCGTACCCACATACTGACATCAGCATAAGATCGGAGGCATCCATGAACAACAAATCAAGCGGGCAAAGCAGCGCCTCCCGCGCACGCGCAGGTGCGCGCGCCGGAATCGTCGGAATCGCCGCAAACCTCGTTCTCTTCGCCGCAAAACTCACGATCGGTCTTATCACATCGAGCGTTTCGGCAGTAGCAGACGCCGTCAATAACCTTTCGGATGCCGGTTCATCAATAATCGTAACGGCAGGATACATCATATCGGAAAAACCCGCTGACAGAAAGCACCCTTACGGTCACGCAAGGATAGAGTATCTGTCCACGCTCTTTATCTCCGTCATAATATCGGTGCTCGGAATAGAGCTGCTGCGCTCGTCCGTCGAAAGCCTCATATCCGGCGGCACCGCCGAATTTTCGGCATTGACCGTGATAGTTATGGCGGTGAGCATTGCGGTAAAGCTCGCCCTTGCAGCCTACTTCAAAATATACGGCAGACGTATCGGCTCAGACTCCCTCGCCGCTGCGGCGGCAGACAGCCTGGGAGACGTTGCGGCAAGCTGCGGCGTCATCATCGGCGCTCTGCTCGCACCCGTAACGGGCGGACGCGCAGACGGCGTGCTCGGCTGTCTCATCGCACTGTACATCCTGCTCTTCGGTGTGCGTATGGTAATATCCGCATCGAACACGCTGCTCGGCGCAGCACCGTCTCCGCAGCTCGTCCGCGATGTCATCGACAAACTGCGCTCATACGACGGCGTGCTCGGCATACACGACCTCGTTCTCCACGACTACGGTGAAGGACGCACGTTCGCATCGGTCCACCTCGAGGTGGACGCAGACGAGGACGTTATGAAAAGCCACGACATGATCGACAATATAGAGTGCGAATTTGCACGCGATATGAACATCCACCTCGTAATTCACATGGACCCCGTCAAAATCAATGACGAGCGCGTGAGCAGCCTGAGGTCGGCAGTGCTGGACATAATAGAAGAGCTTGCAAGTGAGCTTTCGTTTCCCGTTTCCATGCACGACTTCCGTGCGGTCTTCGGCGTCACCCACACAAATCTCATATTCGATATCGTAGTGTCGGACAGTATGCCCGTCACGCCTTCGGAACTGTGTGCCATGATACGGGAAAGGATAAAAAAGCTTGACCGTACCTATGAAGCGGTCATAACCGTAGACCGCGACTACACTTCTACCGTCTACTGAGTGAATCTGTCGGAGAGCATATATCCCTCCCCGCGCAGGCTGACTATGGCTCCGTCGCCGAGCAGCGGACGCAGACGCCTCCTGAGGTAATTTATGTACACGTCGGGCGCGTTTGATGAGCCGCCATGCCACAGCTCACGCTGCATATCCTTGCGAGACACCGGATGACCGCGCCTGCGGTACAGCATGGCAAAGAGCTCACACTCACGGGGCGAGAGCACTGCAAAATCACCGGCAAAGCTGACACGGCGCGACTTCTCATCAAATGTAATACCGCTTTGCGATCCGCCCAAGTCACGGTCAAGCACCGAAATTTCGGCTAAAACACGCATGACATTTTCTATCGATACCGGTCGGCGTATAACATATTCACCGTCCGCTGTCTCTTCGTCTTCACCGCAAAGTACTATAGGGTACGGCACGTTCGGTCTCGTTTTTCCCGATTCATAGACACAGACTCCGCGCGGAAGTGATGCCGAACGGGAAAGAAGCGCCGTGAGCATATCACGCATAATTTGATCTTCTACATTAACGCTGAACGTCACAGATTACTCCTTATTCTAATAATTTTCTAATGCTTTTCTGAGTATA